>JANMAV010000286.1:0-14648 GCA_031360055.1 Ferruginibacter sp. | reverse complement strand
ATTGTTAATGCCCTTGCTGAAGATATTGGTACTGGCGACCATAGTACACTAAGTACAATTGAAAAAAATGCTGAAGGCCTGGCGGTTTTAAAAGTTAAAGAAAATGGTATTTTAGCTGGAGTAACGGTTGCAAAAAAAATTTTTGAAACTGTACAGCCTTCAATTGTTTTTGCCACTTATAAGCAAGATGGTGATGAGATGGTGGTTGGAGATATTGCATTTGAAGTGGTTGCAAAAGTACATACTATACTAATGGCAGAAAGGCTTGTGCTAAATACTATGCAAAGAATGAGTGGCATAGCAACACTTACTAAACAGTATGTAAAAAAACTAGAAGGATACCACAGCAAATTATTAGATACTAGAAAAACCACCCCAAACTTTAGATTGTTAGAAAAAGAAGCTGTACGTATAGGTGGGGGGCTAAACCATAGGTTTGGCTTGTACGATATGATTATGCTTAAAGATAACCATATTGATTATTGTGGAGGAATTTTAAAGGCTATAGATGCTGCTTATGACTATGTACAGAAACAAAAATTAAATTTACAAATAGAAGTGGAAACAAGAACTATTGATGATGTAAAATTAGTGGTAGCTCATGGTAAGGTAAATAGAATTATGTTAGATAATTTTACGCCAGTGGAAATTGTAGAAGCATTAAAAATTATTGATGGCCAGTTTGAAACTGAGGCTAGTGGCGGCATTAATTTAGCTAACATGGAAAGTTATGCTGCTACTGGGGTTGATTATATTAGTAGTGGTGCAGTAATACACCAAGCTAGGAGTGTGGACTTAAGTTTAAAAGCTAAAAAGTAGATAGGATATATAGTTTTGTAAAAATAAAACAACACAGTAACTAATAATTTTTTACCATTGTTTATATGAAAAAATTAAACTCTTTTTCAGGTTTAGTATATAGCACTGATCCTACTTTTAAATTAGAAGAAGAATACGTACCTGAAAGTGAAACACTAGCACCCAAGCAACAAAAAATTAAAGTTAGGTTAGATAAAAAACATAGGGCTGGTAAAATGGTAACTTTAGTTGAAAACTTTGTAGGTACAATAACAGATAAAGAAGAAATTGGTAAAAAGCTGAAAACTTTTTGTGGTACAGGAGGTTCTGTAAAAGATGGAGAAATTATAATACAAGGCGATAACAAGGATAAAATTTTGCAGTGGTTAATTAAAAATGATTATACACAATCAAAAAAAGTTTAGTATGGTAAGCAAAATATCTGAAGGTGTAAATATAAGTGTAGAAACATATTTTGAGCCGGAGTACAGTAATACAGCACTTAATGAATTTATGTTTGCTTACCGAATTACCATTGAGAATACAAATACCTTCCCTATACAACTAATTAGTAGGCATTGGAGCATATTTGATAGTAATGGCACTTGTAGAGAGGTTGAAGGAGATGGCGTAGTAGGCATACAACCCATAATTGTGCCTGGGGCTTTGTACCAATATACCAGTGGCTGTAACTTACAATCAGACGCAGGTAAAATGAGTGGAACTTATTTGTTTGCCAATTTATACAATAAAAAATTTTTTAAAGCTACCATTCCAAGTTTTGAAATGTTTGCCCCTTTTAAACTAAATTAAATCAATTACCTTAACTTTACCAATATACTAACGATTGTTAGTAGTTTATTGAAAAGTAGCCCATTATCTTTACTAAAAATAAAAAGAAATAATGCCAAAACTGATTTACAATAATAAAGACAATGCTTTTTTTATTAATTTAAAAAAGGATATTGATAATTATTTTAAGGAAAATAATGTAGAAAAAACTGGAGATTGGCGGTTATTTATTAAGACGGTTATATTAGTAGGTGTGGCGGTTGGAGCTTATTTAGCATTAATGCTAATACCCTCAATGCCAACTGCCTTAGCTTTAGTATTGTGTGTAATAGCTGGTTTTTTTATGGCTTGCATTGGTTTTAGTGTTATGCACGATGCCAATCATGGAAGTTATAGCCCCAATAGTAAATTAAACGACTTTTTAGGTTTATCAGCTAATTTTTTAGGAGCTAGTGCATATTTTTGGAAACAAAAGCACAACATTATACACCATACATATACTAATGTAGATGGTATAGATGATGATATTGCGAAAAGCCCCATAATACGCCAGTGTGAAAGCCAAAAATGGGTGCCAGCGCACAAAATTCAACATTTGTATTTAACGCCGGTATATAGTTTATCAGTTATATTTTGGGTGTTTATAATGGATTTTACAAAGTATTTTACCCGTAAAATTTATACTACAGAAGCCTGGAAAATGACTACCAAAAATCATATCATTTTTTGGGTTACCAAAATATACTACTTAACTGTATTTATTGCTATACCTATTATGGTTTGGGGTTGGGGTGCATGGGCAATTGGATATTTAGTAACCAATGCAGCCATAGGATTGTGTTTAAGTTTTGTGTTTCAATTAGCACATGTGGTTGAAAAAACAGAATTTGAAAACATTGCCTTAGATGAAACAAAGCACTTAGAAACAGCTTGGGCTGAACATGAACTTAGAACTACCTGTAATTTTGCTATGGATAGTAAAGTAATATCTTGGTTTGTTGGTGGGCTTAATTATCAAATAGAGCATCACCTTTTTCCAAAAGTTAGCCACGTACATTACCCTGCAATAAGCAAAATTGTGCAAGCAAAATGTAAGGAGTATAATTTGCCTTATAATTATTATACCACTATGGGTGAGGCGTTAGCTTCTCACTTTAGGCTAATGAGAGATTTAGGAAAAAAACCTGCTCACATGGAGCAAATATCTATACAAGCAGCTGCCTAATTAAGGCTTATATTTAGCTTGTTGGTAAATCAATTCATCATCGGTATGCATCAAACTATCTACCTGTACGTTAGGATATTTTGATGCATATTTTTTTACAATTTGCCAGCCAGCAAATGAGCCTATATTACCAGGTGCTTTTTCTCCCAACTCTTGTGTTTTTGGCCCATCAGTTACATAATTTTTTATTAAATTATTATCAGCTATTTGTAAAAAATTATTTTGTACAAACATATCCCAAATTACCTTTTCATGGCTATAACAATCTTTTAGTTGCTCAGCAGTGTAGCCTATTAATTGATGCTCAGGTTGGGTAGGTAAAAATTTACTTAACAAGTATAATTTCTTTCCTTTTTCTATCATTTGTATAAGCAGTCTTTTATCTTCATTATTATCTGGATACATATCCGAAACAACATTTTTTAAGCAATTGATAGTAATAAAATCTGCAGTAAAATTGGCTGTAATATAAGCTGGGTAAGTTTGTTGTACCATTTCAGTATTATATAATTCAAAACCACTACCTAAGTGAGCATGAAGGCCAACACTTAAAAAATCAGTTCCAATGAAATCTCCTACACCATCTGCCGGGCCAATAAATGTTATTATTTTTGTTGGTAATGGGTATGTTGGGTAGTAATATTTTACAAATTGTAAGCCTTTTTTTATTTGGTTTTCGTACTTGGTAAAATCATTGTAATAATACTGAGCCGTATCATACACAGTTCTATTATATGCCTTAAAGCCGTTAATATAATTTTTTATTGTGTCGGTGCTCCATCGGGTATCTACACCTAAAACTTTCACTAAAAATATACTTCCAAAATTGGGGTATTTTTCTACCAATTTATCTAAACCAGGTGTTACCTTATTACTATCTAAAGCAAAAAAATCTTTTTCAAAACGCAATGTGGTTAATGGTACTTTTATATCACTTACATCAGGTATATTTTTATCATCGCTACAACTTAAAAAAGTGATAATTAATAGCAAACAAACTAACAAACGCATATTTTAATATTTAACTTTACAAAACAAGTATACAACAGTTTTAGTTAAAGCAATTACAAATTAATACATGAAAATATTTTTAGCCCAACAAAACTATCACATTGGTAATATTGAAGCCAATACAGCAAAAATTATTTCGGCAATTAAGCTTGCAAAAATGCAGCAGGCAGATATTATTTTGTTTAGTGAATTGGCTGTATGTGGCTACCCACCTAGAGATTTTTTATATTTTACTGATTTTATTGATCTATGTACAAAAGCTATAAATGAAATTGCTACACATGCTGATGGTATTGCTGTGCTGGTTGGTGCACCACAAAAAAACATAAATGTTGCTGGTAAAGATTTATACAATGCAGCTTATTTTTTAGCTGATAAAGAAGTTAAACATATTGTACAAAAATCATGTTTGCCAACGTACGATGTGTTTGATGAGGATAGGTATTTTGAACCTGCAACTTCGTGGAATGTAATTGAGTATAAAGGAAAAAGGTTAGCCGTTACCATTTGTGAAGATATTTGGAACCTTGGCGATAACCCTTTGTATAGCAATTGCCCAATGGATATATTGATACAGCAGCAACCTGATGTAATGCTAAACCTTTCTGCATCTCCTTTTGATTATACACATGATGATGATAGACATGCTGCAGTAAAAGCAAATGTTTTGAAATATAAAATTCCACTTTTTTATTGTAATGGAGTTGGTAGCCAAACCGAAATTGTATTTGATGGTAACTCGTTGGTATTTGATAAAGATGCTAACTTATGTGGCAAAATGGCCAGTTTTAAAGAAGATATGCAAGCATTTACATTGCATGATGATGGCACTATTAGCAGCCCTATTATACAAGCTGCTGCTCATTTACCAAACAAAGAAAACAACCCAGAAATATTGCAACCAACACTTAACATACCGCTAATATATAAAGCATTAGTACTTGGTATAAAAGATTATTTTGCCAAAATGGGTTTCAAAAAAGCTATACTTGGCAGTAGTGGTGGTATTGATAGTGCTGTTACCCTTGCATTGGCTTGTGCTGCTTTAGGCGCCGAAAATGTGAAGGCTGTTTTAATGCCATCACAATATAGTACTGGCCACTCAGTAGGTGATGCTGAACAACTTAGCAAAAATTTAAAAAATGACTACAACATTATACCCATTAAAAATATTTATGATAGTTTTTTAACTAATTTAAAACCACTATTTGCAGATTTGCCTTTTAGTGTAGCAGAAGAGAATATACAGAGCCGTACAAGAGGCAATTTACTAATGGCTATTGCCAATAAATTTGGATATATTTTACTTAACACTAGCAATAAAAGTGAATTGGCTACAGGCTACGGTACTTTGTATGGAGATATGGCTGGTGGCCTTGCTGTATTGGGAGATTGCTATAAAATGCAAATTTATGAATTAGCAAAATATATAAATAAAGATGCTGAACTTATACCGTTAAACATACTTACTAAACCACCAAGTGCAGAGTTAAGGCCAGGCCAAAAAGATAGCGATAGCTTGCCAGATTATGCAGTGCTTGATGGAATTTTATACCAATACATTGAGTGGCAAAAAGACCCACAGGCTATAAAAGCATTAGGTTTTGATGCAGCAATTGTAGACAAAACTTTAAAAATGGTAAACGTGAATGAATATAAACGTAACCAATTTTGCCCAATAATTAGGGTATCGCCAAAGGCATTTGGAGTGGGTAGGCGTATGCCTATTGTAGGTAAATATCTAAGCTAATAAAAATTAAAACTTTTTACCACCCTTATATTTTGATTTGCTACTTTTTTCTACAATTTCTTCTTGGCTTTTACCTCTATTATCATTTGGGCAACCATATTTTTCTTTTTTTCTAAATATGGCACAGCTGCAAAAAATGGCAATAATTGTAATGAAGAGTAAAATTTGTTTCATGGTATAAATGTAAGGTAAAAGTTAGGATATTATTTTTGGGAAAAATTAAGATTAATTTGATGCAATTATCTAATTAGAGAAGACATCTTTTTAATAAATCTCTACTCTTGGCAGCAACATAACTAAACCAGTTGCAATTATTAAAATGTATGCATATATAATTATATCCAAATTTACTCAGTTTTAAACCACCCACTATACATCACATAATTATCAGCAATTCTATTAATTTCTCCTTTTATCAACTCTTCACTTATCATCTTTACTTTTTTTGCAGGTACACCAGCATAAATACAACCCTTTTCAACAATTGTATTTTCTAGCACAACAGCGCCAGCAGCAATAATACTATTACTACCTACTCGTACATTATCCATTATAATGGCACCCATTCCTACTAGTACATTATCTTCTAGTGTACAGCCGTGTACCAATGCATTATGGCCAATACTCACATTGTTGCCTATAATAGTTTTAGTTTTTTTGTATGTGCAATGTATAACGGCCCCATCCTGTACGTTTACCTTATTGCCCATTTCTATACTATTTACATCACCACGTATTACTGCGTTAAACCATACACTACATTCATTACCCATCTTTACATCGCCAACTATGGTTGCATTTGGTGCTATAAAACAATCATTACCCATTTGTGGGCTTATACCATGTACAGGTAGTATTAATGCCATAAAGTTTTTATTTATAGGTAAAATTACAAATTGATTTGTAGGTTTAGTCTGATTTTTTCTATTTTTCTTTTTTCATTTTATAAAAATTACTTTGTTCAATACCATTTAAGTTTGTTAAGTTTTAATTTGTGTAGTACAAATTTTATTTCTGAAATAATTATCAATCTGCTATACATAAACATTGTAATTATCTTTGCAGTATGACCAATAGACAACTTTTTTTGCAGCATGTAGGCCAAACATCAGATGCACCGTTATGTCTAAATATTGTAAAAGCAGCAGGTAGTAAAATGTGGGATGCAGCCGGAAAGGAATACATAGATTTGATTGCTGGAATAAGTGTTTGTAACGTTGGGCATAGCCACCCTAAAGTTGTAGCTGCCATAAAAGAGCAAGCTGAGAAGTACTTACACATTATGGTGTATGGAGAGCTAATACAAAACCCACAAGTTGCCTATGCCACGGCACTTACAAAATACTTGCCTTCAAGTTTAGATAGTGTTTTTTATACAGCAAGTGGTAGTGAGGCTACAGAGGCAGCCATGAAACTTGCAAAACGAACCACCAATCGTACTCAAATAATAAGCTTTAAAAATAGTTATCATGGAAGCACACAAGGGGCGCTAAGTGTTATGGGTAGTGAGTATTGGCAACAAGCCTTTAGGCCATTGCTACCAAATATCTTACAATTACGCTACAATAATTTTGATGATTTAGAGCTAATTACTACTGATGCAGCTTGTGTAATAGCTGAAACTATACAAGCAGAAGCTGGTGTTTTAATACCAACCAATGGTTGGTTAAAAGCATTGAGAAAAAAATGTACTGATGTGGGTGCTTTATTAGTGCTTGATGAAATACAGTGTGGCTTTGGTAGAAACGGAACCCTGTGGGCTTTTGAGCAATTTGATGTGGTGCCAGATATGTTGCTATTGGGTAAAGCACTCGGCGGTGGTATGCCATTAGGTGCTGTAGTAGCAAATAAAAAGATGATGGATAATTTTACCTTCAACCCTGTACTAGGTCACATAAATACTTTTGGTGGCCACCCAGTTAGTTGTGCCGCTGGTTTGGCTGCATTTACAGTACTTACAACAGAAGCATTATATAAAAATGTACATGCTAAAGAGGCTAAATTTAAATGTTTATTACAACACAGTTTAATAAAAAATATTAGTAGTGCAGGGCTGATGATGGCTGTAGAATTTGACAGTTTTGCTACCAATAAAAAAGTAATAGATACACTTATAGAGCATGGGATTTTTACAGATTGGTTTTTATTTTGTGCTCATGCTTTTAGAATATGCCCACCGCTAAATATTACTGATGATGAAATTGAAACAGCATGCAGCATTATTATGAATGTACTTAACCAAATGCAACCTTAATTTGTACCAATTTTATTTTACCCATTTAATATAACTTGCACACATGCAGGCAACAGTTTATAGAAGTACAGGAAGTTGGTATATACTAAAAAACAGCGATGGCGATTTGGTGCATGCAAGGCTAAAAGGTAAATTAAAAATTGCTGGCATAACATCTACAAACCCAATTGCCGTTGGCGACATTGTAGAGCTTGATGAGGATGCTGCTGATAATAGTTTGGTAATATCTAAAATTTACGAACGTAAAAACTACATCAATAGAGTATCTCCTCATAATAAAAATCTACATCATATAGTTGCTTCAAATTTAGATCAATCATTACTCTTTGCCACCCTTAAAAGCCCTAAAACTTCACTAGGTTTTATTGATAGGTTTTTAGTAACATCCGAAGCATACAAAGTGCCAGCCATAATTGTATTTAATAAGGCAGACTTATATACGGACAAGGAAACCCAAAAATTTGAAGAAGCAAAAATTACTTATGAAGCTATAGGATATACGGTAATGGCTATGAGTTTAGAAAAAAATATAGGCGTAAATGAGGTTGAAAATTTACTAGCAAATAAAGTAACCCTACTTAGTGGCCATTCAGGTGTTGGTAAATCTACTTTTATAAATAAAATTTTTCCTAACCTTACTTTAAAAACTTTAGCTGTCAGTGATTGGAGTGGTAAAGGTATGCACAGCACAACCTTTGCCGAAATGTTTGATTTGCCATTTGGTGGCAGTGTTATAGATACTCCAGGCATTAGAGAAATGGGTTTGGTAGATGTACCTAAACATGAGCTTGCACAATATTTTCCTGAAATGAGAGCAGTTATGAACAACTGTAAATTTAATAATTGCCAACATTATAATGAGCCAAATTGTGCTGTAAAAGCTGCTGTAAATGATGGCACCATTTCAGAAGATAGATATATTAGCTATTTGGCAATTAAAGATACTATAGAAACAAAAAACTAAAATACAAGGTAAAATTAAAATGGTTGTTTTGTACAATTTCTGTATCAAAACAACCATTTTTTATATGCCTCATACAGCCTAAAATTAAAAAAGATATCACCTCTATTTTACTTTTGTATAAGTTAAAATATTAATTTTCGTCATCAAAATCTTCTTCAGTAAAATGTTCATTGCCCATATTTAACATGCTGCCCATTAAATCTTTAAACTCAATTTTACCATCAATAATTTTTTTACTAATAAGTGAGTGTGCCGCAAGCCCATGTAAAACAAGCTCCATTAATAATCCGGTTTCCAATTCATTTAAATTGCTGTAGGTTTTTTTTACCAAAGCATGTAGGCCACTTACTTTGTATAGTTTTTGTAGCTTATCATCATCTGTAGTTTCTAAAAACAAATTCAAGTTATTGCCAGCATCAAACCAACTTAATATAGCTTTATACGGGTTTTCAGCCGCTGCTTCTTTGCCCTTTCGTTTTTTTAATGTATCTGGGTCAGGAAAGTACAACTTAAATTGAGTACGTATAGCCTTCTCCAATAAATTAAATGAAACCTGATATGGGCCCTCTTGTTCACCTTCATAAACCAATTCAATTTTACCTGTAATGGATGGTATAATTCCATTTAAGTCACTAATCCAAATTTGTGTTGTGTCTTGGTTATTAATAATTGCCCTACGCTCAGCAGCACTAACTGCGTTTTCGTAAGCCGCTATAGTAAGCCTTGCACTTACACCACTTTTCTTATCTACAAATTCACTGTCACGGGCTTCAAAAGCTACTTGTTCTATTAGTCTTTTAATTAAATCACTTGCAGTTACAACATCTTTTTGAGCTGCATTTATACTGGCTTCTTGCTCAGTTATTTGCAAGGCAGTTTCTAAACTCTTTGGGTAGTGAGTTAGTATTTGGCTCTCAATTCTATCTTTTAATGGGGTTACAATACTACCACGGTTTGTATAATCTTCTGGGTTTGCAGTAAAAATAAATAATACATCTAACGGTAAGCGTAGTTTAAAACCACGTATTTGCAAATCGCCTTCTTCTAAAATATTAAACAAGGATACTTGAATACGGGCTTGCAAATCAGGCAACTCATTTATTACAAAAATGCAACGATTGCTACGGGGTATAATACCATAATGTAGCACCCTTTCATCAGCAAAATTTAATTTTAAATTGGCTGCTTTTATGGGGTCAATATCACCAATTAAATCTGCCACACTTACATCAGGCGTTGCTAATTTTTCACCATATCTGCTGTCTCTATGTAACCAAGCAATGGGAGTTTCATCCCCTTTTTCCTCAATTAAATCAATGGCATATCTAGATATGGGTTGTAGTGGATCATCGTTAATTTCACTACCACTAATTACTGGTATAAACTCATCAAGCAATTGAACCATTTGCCTGGCCATACGTGTTTTTGCTTGCCCACGTAAACCTAAAAATAGCATATTATGCCTGCTAAGTAATGCCCTTTCAGTATCAGGTATTACGGTATCTTCATAACCCATAATACCCGGAAAAGCATTTTCTTTTGCTTTAATTTTAGTAATTAAATTTTGCCTTATTTCATCTTTAATAGATAGGCTTTTATAACCAGCTGCTTTTAGAGCACCTAAGGTTTTTATATTTTTATAATCCATAAATATGTTGGTGAGTGTATTGTGCAATAAGTTCAAAAATACAGCATTGAATTAATAGTGCATTTCTAAATAAGGAGTATTGTATTTTATTTTGCAAAAACTTTTTTTAAGATTTCAGTTACCTGAGCAGCTGGATCTTTACGTATTTTTTGTTCTTGTTGTGCAATATTATAAAACATGCCTTCTAATGCTTTGTTGGTTACATAAGCACTAAGGTCTGCCTCTACTTTTTGTTGGCTAAACATGTTGTATTTATTAAAAACCGCTGCCCAATATTTATCTGCACCTACACTTTTTAAGGAGTTATCAATTACAGGCTTCATTTTTTGAATAAGAATAGCAGTAGTAGTTTTTTTAAGATATTCTGTTGCAGCAAAATCACCTCCCCGAAGTATATTTATTCCATCAGTTACAGTCATTTGTTTTATGGAAGTCAAAAATATTTCGCCAACCTGCCCAGCTGCATTTTCTGCTGCTGTGTTCATAGATAGAATGGCTTTATCAACCAATTGGCCAGCACCTATACTACGTAAGGTTTTTTCAGCTTTTACAGCCTCTGCTGGCATCAATATTTTTATAGCTTCATTTTTAAAATATCCTCCTGCTGATCCTAAATTTTTGCTTGTACTATCCGTAGCCACTCGTAAAGCATCTTTTAATCCGTTTACAATATCATCACTACTTAAACCTTTGCCAGTACTGCCCTTTATGGAAGTTAAAATGCTTTTACTACTATCCTTATTACCAATATTTTTAATTTTATTAAAAATACCTTGAGCCAATAATTGTTGTGTAAAACCAACTAAACAACATATTGCAATTATTTTTTTCATCTGCTAAATTTATATGTACAAAGTAATACATAAAGATGCTAATGTGGGGTTAAAATAATACACAAATTGTTGCAATAATTTTTTATTAATGAAAAGTAAATTTGTTTTTTTTGCTATGAAGTTGTTCAATTTTACAAGTATTGATACACCCAAAAACTATTTATTACAAACATTGTACATATTTTGCATAAAATTTTTTTATGAATATAGCAGTACTTGGTGCAGGTATGGTAGGCCGTACAATAGCAGCTGATTTAGCAATACAATACAACGTAACTAGTTTTGATAATAACGAAAAAAATCTGGCTATTTTACAAGCTACAACAAATGTAACTTGTATAGTTGCCAACCTTGCCGATGTAGATAATTACAAAAATATACTACAGCCATTTCAACTAATAGTTTGCGCTGTGCCTGGTTTTATGGGTTTTATTACTTTAAAAGCTTGTATTAGTTTAGGCAAAAACGTAGCTGATATTTCATTTTTTAATGAAGATGCTTTACTGCTGAATGATTTAGCGTTACAGCATAATGTTACTGCTATAGTAGATTGTGGTGTAGCACCGGGTATGAGCAATTTTATTTTGGGGTATCAAAATGCACAATTTAATGTAACTAGTTTTAATTGTGTGGTGGGTGGGTTGCCGGTAAAAAGAGTAAAACCTTTTGAATATAAAGCTCCTTTCTCTCCAATTGATGTGATTGAAGAATATACAAGACCTGCCAGATATGTAGAAAATGGATATGTGGTAACTAAGCCTGCACTTAGCGATGCCGAATTAATACATTTTGATGAGGTAGGCACATTAGAATCTTTTAATACAGATGGTTTACGTAGCATTTTATATACCATGAAGCATATACCAAACATGAAAGAAAAAACGCTTCGTTATCCTGGTCATATTGCGTTAATGCAGGCCTTAATACAGGCAGGTTTTTTAAATAATGAACCAATAAAAGTTGGAGAAAATTATATTAAACCCATAGATGTAACTGCTGCACTTTTATTTAAACAATGGCAACCTTTACCCAATGAAGCCGAGTTTACAATTATGAAAATAGTGGTAGAAGGAATGTTGGATAAGATGCCCAAAAAGATTACTTACACCTTGTACGATATTTTTGATGAAGTAACTAAAACCCCATCCATGAGCCGTACTACAGGCTATGCTTGCAATGCTTTTGCAAATTTAATTACACAAAATTTATTTACTAAAAAGGGTGTTTTTCCTCCTGAGCTAGTTGGTAGCGATGCAGCTTGCTACAATTTTGTAATGCAATATTTAAAAAATCGTGGGGTAGAGTATAGAGTAGAAGAAGGGTAGAGGAGGGCAGTTAGCTGATGGTTACGTAACACTTATGGAGAAGTAAGCACAGGGCAGTTGGCAAAAAAAGAATTGTAAGTTGCAAATACTTGTTTAAAAAAAGATTCTATATATAATTTGGATGTTAGTCAACAAAATTCAATTATTTCTATTTTCTTTCAAATAATCACCATCAGCGCATAGAAATGAGAAAGTGGAATTTACCAGAGGGATAGCCTAAAACCAAATTATTAATTCCCAATTACCCTAATAGTTCAAACAATTATCTACCTCCCTCTCTACATTTATCACTACAATACTTCACATCTTGCCAAACTTTTTCCCACTTTTTTCTCCAAGTAAATGGCCTTTGGCAAACTATACAAATTTTTTGTGGAAGGTTTTCTTTCTTTATTGCTTTTGCCATAACTATAAATTTGTATTGTTTTATTTTTAAAACTTACAAAATGAATTAATCTTTTTTAAAATGATGTTGAGAAAAAATTTCATTGGTTATTTTATCTAAACAATTTCAATACTTTTTATTATCAATATGTAAATATATCTGCAAACTTTATTTCATGGTATCTAAAAGTTGCAAGTATTGCTCAGCAATTTGTACATGATTATTACGTTTTTCCTCACTCATTTTGTCAAAAGTTTTTACCAACATACCAAGCCTTGGGTTTTTGGTAAAAAAATCTCTATGTATGTGCATAAATCTCCAAAATAATCCATCCCAAATTTGGCACCAAGTGTACGCCTGCATAGGTGTTAATGTGCATGGGCTTGCTTTGTAATCACTCATTTTAAGCACATAATTACTGCCACTTATATAGGGTTTTGTTGTAATTAAACCGCCATCGGCAAATAATATCATTCCATATACATTTGGCACCATAACCCAATCATAACTGTCTATAAACATTTCCATGTACCACTTATACACTTGGTTAGGTTTAAACTCACACAGCAACATAAAATTACCTAACAACATTAATCTTTCTATGTGGTGTAAATATCCATTTTGTAATACCTTTTTTATAACAGTATCAATAGGTGCAATACCAGTACTGCCATTCCAAAAATTTGCTGGTATGCTACGCTCAAAACCCCAATAGTTTTTTGAACGCTGTTGCACACCTACTCGGTTATATACAATACGTATAAACTCACGCCAGCCTATTATTTGGCGTACAAACCCTTCAGTGCTATTTAATGGAGTATTGTGTTTAGCAGCATATTGTAATGCAGTATGTACTACTTGTTGTGGGGTAAGTAATCCAATATTTATAACAGGGCTTAATACGGAATGGTGTAAAAATGGTTGATTAGCAACAATGGCATCTTCATAATCGCCAAATTGTTCAAATCTTTCTTGTAAAAAATTGGCTAACCAAAGTTCAGCACTTGCAAAAGTTACTGGGTAAATAAATTCGTTACTTACACCATAATTATCTGCAAAGTGTTTTTGCACATACTGCTTTGCTTCCTCTACAATTTCATCTTCCTTTTCATATGTTATTTTAGGTGCTATTTGCTTTGCAGGATATTTTTTTCTATTATCTGCATCGTAACTCCATTGCCCCCCAATTGGCTCACCGGTTGGTTGTAACAATATATTATGCAGCTTTCGTTGAGCTATGTAAAACTCGGTTTGGAAATACCTTTTTCTGCCATCAAAATAATTGTTGCCTTGCTGCATAGTATTTAAAAAAGCTGGGCTTGTGTAAGCCTGTAATTCAAGTGCGTAAGCTATAGCAGCAGCTTTAATTCTTTTTTCAAGCCAATTGTCATCTACGTCTACGTAATGTATTTTTGTAATTTTTTTATTAGCCAAATAGGCAACTAAATTGCTTATTTGGCTAGTTTTTTCCGTGCAATTTATATATTCTACAACATGGTCATTTTCCAACAAAAATTGTTGGTAATGTTTCATAGTTGCTCTATGCAACACTAGTTTTTGTTTATGAAAATTGTATTGGTTAAAAAATAACTCTTCTTCAACTAAACAAATTAAATTACCTTTTTGAATAGCTGGGTTTTGCTTAAATAATTGGTTTGGAAAT
>JANMAV010000282.1:0-11457 GCA_031360055.1 Ferruginibacter sp. | reverse complement strand
CAAAAAAATAGTGCCTTATTAAAAATCATGGTGAGGTAAAACTGGGCCGTAATGCAATTTTTTGAACCTTTGATTTGTATTTGGGTGTAAAATATCTGCTGCTGTTTCATAACCTTGGTTAGCAACTTGCCTTATTCTTTTTTTAGAATTTGCTTTACGTGTAACATAAATTAATGCTCCAATTATTGCTGTTGCTGCTACAGCATATGTTATCTTTTTTGAGGTTTTCATTGTGGTTTTAAAGGTGTTTTTATTTTGTGCAAGGTACAATTGTGTAGTATATTTTACAAATTGAATACCTTAAAAAAAAGGCAAAATTTCTTTACTCTTATATCAAATTTGTATACATCATACTACTGTAAATAGAAGCTTTTTATGTAATGTTGCAAACATCTTGCATTCTAAAATTGCGCTAACAAAAAGGCCTCTTCATTGCTGAAGAGGCCTTTTGTTAAAGCTATGTTTATAAAAACTATATTAATAATCTTTGCTATAACCACCGCCGCCACCGCTACGACCACCGCCGCCACCGTAACCGCCGCTTCCACCACTACGGCCACCGCCGCCGCCGTATCCACCACTTCCACCGCTACGACCACCGCCGCCGCCGTAACCGCCACCGCCTCTGTTACCGCCGCCGCCGTTACCACCGTAACCGCCACCACTTGGACGCTTCTTGTAACCTTCGCCTTCTGGCCTAGGTTGTGATTCGTTAACGATTAATTTACGACCTTGAATTTCAACTTCGTTTAATGCAGCGATTGCAGCTTTTGCAGCCTCGTCGTCTTCCATTTCAACAAAACCAAAACCTTTACTACGGCCATTCATTTTGTCTTTTAAAATTTTTGCACTGCCTACAGTACCATACTCAGTAAAGAGTGTGTTTAGATCTTCGTCTGTCATTGACCAGCTAAGATTACCTACGTAAATGTTCATTGTAATAAACTTTTTAAATAATTAATTAATACCCCAGGTATTAGTGCTACAATGAACTGAAAACTACTTACTACAAGATAAAATCAGCCAACATTTAAAACTAAAGACCGTCAAGGCAATACAAATGTACATGTATTATTAATGTAAACATCAAAATGCATAGTTTTTTTAAAAATATGATATTGACATTAAAATAGTTAGGTTTATTCTCCTACTACTTCAAACTCAACTTCAGTTTCGTTACCGTTACCAAAATCAATATTTGCTTTGTAAGTTCCTAGTTCTTTAATATCGTCTGTAATTGTAATGCGACGGCGATCAATTTCATAGCCCTTTTGTTCTTTAATAGCACGTGCTATTTGAACTGAGGTAACGCTACCAAATATTTTACCACTTGTACCTGTTTTAGCACCAATTTTTAAAGCGCCATCTTTTAGTACAACTATTACACTATTTAATTCTGCTAATAGTTTAGCTTCTTTTTTAGCAAGATGCTTAACTTTTTCTTGCATTTGCTTTAAGTTACTAGGGCTAGCTTCTACAGCTAACTTTTGAGGTATTAAGTAGTTACGACCGTAACCATTTTTTACCGTTACTAACTCATTGGCACCGCCAAGGTTGTTTACATCTTGTATTAGTATTACCTGCATTATTTTGCATTTTTACCCAATACCGAAAATTCGGCACTTTCTCTATTTAAAGATTAGGGTGGTGAGGAAAAGTATTGAGTATTGAGTATTGAGTATTGAGTATTGAGTATTGAGTATTGTCTAAATACTAACATCTCAATACTGTACTCTATTTCATTAAATCAGTTACGTAAGGTAAAATAGCCATTTGTCTAGCTTTTTTTACAGCTTCACTTACTTTACGTTGAAACTTTAATGAGTTACCCGTTAAACGACGAGGTAATAATTTACCTTGCTCATTTAAGAATTTTTTTAAAAAATCGCCATCTTTATAATCAATATAACGGATGCCCATTTTTTTAAAGCGGCAATATTTTTTTGGACGCTTTTCGGCTTTTACCGCCGTTAGATATTTAATCTCGTTTGCTTTTGCCATTTGTTATGCCTCCGCTTTTTGTGGTTCACTAAATTTTACACCACTTTTCTTTCTATTATTGTACTCCACGGCGTATTTATCGAGTACAGTAAACATGTGACGCATAGCTGATTCGTCACGTAAAAGTTGAATTTTCAACTTTTCATTGAAGCTGGTTGGCGCTGTATATTCCATTACCCAATAAAGACCAGTAGTCTTTTTGGCAATAGGATAGGCCAGTGATTTTAGTCCCCATGGGTTGCTGTGCGTTACTTCTCCACCATTGTCTTTTACAAGGGCTTCAAATTTTTTCTGGGCGTTTTTAAATTCTTCCTCAGAAAGCACAGGGGTAAAAATCACCATCAATTCGTAATTGCTCATTTCCCTGTTTTTTGTGTTTAAAAAAATATTAATCCCGTTAATTGTAAACGGGGTGCAAAAGTAAGCATTTTTATTAATATTTGATAGCTTATATTAGTTAACATAGTAAACTAAAAATAAACTTTGCCAAATACTACCCAATTTTTATATATTTTTAGCCAAAAAAATACAGCTTCATGTTTGTAACACCTCCATACCTAACAAAAGGTAGCACAATAGCTATTACTTGCACTGCTGGCTATTTACCTGCTGCTAATATTACAAACTGTGTTTCTTTTTTAAAAAAACAAGGATATAAAGTATTGATAGGCAACACAGTTGGTGGCAAAAGTAAAAATTATTTTAGTGGTACAGATGAGGAGAGAAGAGCCGACTTACAACAATTTTTAGATAATACAGCTGTAGATGCCATACTTTGTGGCAGAGGTGGGTATGGTAGTAGCCGGATTATTGATAGCATTGATTTTTCGGCTTTTGAAACAAATCCTAAATGGATAATTGGTTTTAGCGATATTACTGTATTTCATTCTTTTTTATATAGCAATTTACAAATAGCTTCTATACATGCTAGTATGACGGCAGCATTTAATAACAATGGGCATACCTCTCAAAATGTAATAACCTTAATGAAAACTTTAATTGGTGAAAAAGCCAATTACGTTATACCACATCACACCCTAAATAAAACAGGATTAGTAAAGGGTAGGCTTATTGGTGGCAACCTTTCTTTACTGGCTAATGGTATAGGTACATCATCAACCTTAAAAACTAGGAGCTGTATTTTATTTTTAGAAGATTTGGGAGAGCAATTATATAATATTGATAGAATGATGGTGCAGCTAAAACGTGCCGGTATGCTCAAAAACCTTGCTGGGCTGGTAATTGGTGGCTTTACTGATATTAAAGACACTGATAGGCCATTTGGTAAAACTGTGTTTGAAATTATGGCTGATGCTGTAAAAGAATACAATTATCCGGTTTGCTACAATTTTCCTACAAGCCATGGTGAGGAGAATGTAGCATTAAAACATGGAGCAAAATTTTTACTATCCGTTACAAAAAATGATACAACTTTAATGGAGTTGTAATATTTTTTTTATTGCAAAATACTATCAATTACAGCAGTATATCTAGGCATAGTATTTATGTTGTGATGAGTGCCGGCAGGTATAGTAACAAATAAATCAGAATTTTTAATTACCGCTTTTAGTTTTATTGCATTGCTATAAGGTATTACATAATCATCTGTACCGTGAAAAATGATGATTGGATATGATACATTTTCTAAGAAACTATACGTTGGTAAATTATATTTTAGCATTAATTGGGTTGGGTATATTGGTGCAATTTTTTTTGCTAATGAGGGTATACTATAATAAGGTGTTTCTAATATCAGCATTTTAGCTTTTGAGTTGCTTGCAACATAAGATGCTAACCCTGTACCTAATGATTTGCCATATAAAATAATGTTATCAGCTCCAAAACTAGCATCAGCCATTTTTTTTATTTGTAGTGCTTGCTGGTACAATTTTATTTCAGTTATTGTGCCTGTACTTTTTCCATATCCAGGATAATCTTCCATCCAAACCTGATAACCAGCATTGGTAAAGGGTTTTGCTCCAGTTGCATAATGCTCAATATTATCTTTATTACCATGATAAAAAATTACTACCCCTTTATTTAAATTAGATTTTGGAAAAAATTTAACTACGCTAATGGTATCAGTATCGGTAAAGGGTATTTTAATTTCAGTAAAACTATCTTTAAAATTAAAAACATAGGTAGCAGCAAGTTTTTTGGGATGAAACAAAAAATTTTCTTGTAAATAAAATAAAGCAATACCTATTATTGCATATAGCAATAAAATAATTTTTATGATGTTGAAAATCTTTTTTTTGGTAATGGGCATTGGTTAATTTAATTTTTTTTCATACACTTGTACAGTTATAACTGTAAAGAAGCAAAGATAACGAAGCACACAAAAGTTTAAAGATCAGAAATTTTGTATTAGTACTGCAAAATATCTCTCAACAAATTATGGTACTCGTTATAGCTTGGTAAATTATTGTGCCCACCGCCTTGTATTTGCAAGAGGGTTATTTTTTTAGGATTTATGGCTTGCAATTTTATACTATTTTTTATAGGTATTAAAAAATCGTTTGTACCATGTATAATGTATGTATGGCAGTTTACGTGCCTTATCCACTTATCAGTTCGTAGTTGATAGCGTAGTAAATACTTAACAGGGAGTATGGGCAAAAAACGTTCAATAGCCTTTGCAAAACTAAAATACGGTGCATCTAATATTAAATAACGTGGTTTATTATCACTTGCTATTTTTGCAGCAAAGCCACTGCCCAAGCTACGACCGTATACAATGATATGATGCTCAGTGTATTGCACTGCCAGTGTATCATATACAAATTGCATATCTTTTAGCATATCATGCTCATTTCGCTTGCCTGTACTTTTACCAAAGCCTCTATAATCTACCAATACAACATCGTAATTATACCTTAAAAAATCTTTAGCATATTTTGCCCAACCTTTTATGCTCCTTGTATTGCCATGAAAATATAATATTAAGCCTAGTGGTTTCTTTACGGTAAAATGTAATCCATTTATTCGTACACCCTGCTCTATATCAAAAAACAGTTCTTTAAAAGGACTATCATATACGTAGGTAAAGTTTTGATGAAGTTTTTCTGGCTTAAAAATAAACCGCTCTTGTACAAAGTAAACAATAGCTAATAAGGCAGCGTAGCCAATAATTATATAAAATAGGGTGCTATTTAACATTGTTGGCGAAAGGTACTGCTAAAATATTATTTTACCATGTTGCACCAGGCTTGCATGCCGCCGCTGAGGTTAATTAGGTTTTGGTAATCAAATTTATCTTGCAGTTTTTGTATAGCTATGCTGCTTCTTATACCTTTAGCACAGTACACAACTACGGGTACATTTGTAGGTATGTTGCTCAATTGCTGCATTACCGTTTGCAGGGGTATTAGTGTGCCACCTATATTAAAATCGTTATGCTCAAAGGGTTCTCTTACATCAATTAAAATGGGTGTAGTATTGGCATCAATAAGGGCTTTTAAGGCTTGTGGGGTTATGGTTTGCATAGAATAGGATATGCAAATATAATGTAAAGTCTTATTTTGAATAGTTAGGAAATTTAAATATTGCTTTTTTTGTAAGTAATTTATTGTATTGAAATACATCTATTGGATAGAATGCAAAACTATCGGGCTTATTTATTAAAAAAGCATATTTTGTATTCTTAAGATTAAATACAGTTTCTTTAAAAATTGTGTCGTTTTTAAAAATACTTCTGAAAGCATCTACTAGCAACTCCGTACAATATAAATTTTGCTTTGTGTTTAAGTCAAATTTCATATCAAAGCCAACACCTGCATTTTTAATAGAATCTGCATATTTTTTAATTTCACATATTTGTGGTTGAGATAATGAAATATCATAAATACCACAACTCTCATTTTGAGGAAATGATAGAAAAGAATTTATGGGTTGAAATAAAATACCTCCATTTTTATTAGTTTCACCACCTAACATATGTGCAACACACAAACCACTATCAGTATTTAATAAAATACCACAATGTGAAAACATTTTATTATTGTAGGAAAAATCTCTGATTATATTACTTTCAACATCAGTCCCTCCCCTAAAAATTAAATTTCCTTCTTTTGCGGTTTTTAATATTGTGTCTAGTATTTTGCTATAATCTTCGGTTTCTTTAGCTGTAATTGGTTCTACTTTTATTGAGTTAAAAGTATAATTAGGTTGCCTTTCATTACAACTTACAGTTATTAAAGTAATTAAAGCTAATACACGTAACATTTATCGTTTTCTTTTTATATAAAAAGGCAAACTTAGTAATACGCTAAGCTCGTTACCACGAGAGTATGATTTGCCTGTATAAAAGGTGTTAGTGTGGTAATATTTGTAATTACGTGAAGCTACAAAGTTTAACCCAAAGCTATATTGTATATGTAATCTAGCACGTTCAATGTTATTTTTTTTAAAGGCCAAGCCAGCTTTTAAATTTATGCTATAAACAATTTTATTTACAGCAGTATCTCTTGATTCTGTATCAATGTATTTATTTGGGTCATTATCGGAATAAATTCGATAAACTTTATAAAAGCTATCAGAATAATATTTTTGTTTACTATTAAAACCTATGTTAAAACCCAAGCCAATAATTGGAGTAACAACTGATTTTTTATTTTTTGTGGTAAAATTCAAGTACCTATTATAATTAAACTGGATTTTTTTAAAGCTAGGAGATGTGTAGTCTATGATACCTAAGCCAACTTCCTTATATTGGGTTCTAAATCCAAACACTAAATCTTGTTTACCAAAGCTAAATTCAAAGCTACCTTTTGGGTATATAAGTTCTACCCCGTAAGCTACATCATATGTTTTTCGTTTATCCTTACCATTAAAAGTAGGGTCGAAATTATTACTATTGTTTTTAATTGGTTTACTGTACATTGTTTTGCTACCATATGAAAAACGTAAAGCAATGGACTGTGCTAAACAACAATTTGTAAATAATAACATTATTGAAACAATACAAAAATTTCGACCCATTTTAATTTATTTTAATATCCAATTGAAGCTGTGGCACCTGCACCATAGTTATAAGTAAAAGTGGTAGTTTGCAATTTTGCTGTTGAAAGAGTAGATCCGCCAGAATATACCGAAACTTTATGTTTCCAATAAACTGGGTTTGGTGTAAATAAAAATTGAGGGTTGCTACCCGAGTTTCTACAAGACCCCTCCCATTGGTATTTTCCACCAAGTCTTACGTTGTCAAAAATTCCATCTGCATTTGCATATCCTTCTGTATATAATTCATAATGTAAGAAGTTTGTCATATAACAGGCAATTGAGTAAATAACTAATTTAGTTCCAGCTACACTCTTCTGCCTCTGATTGTATGCTGCATCGGCACCTTTTTTAAAACAAATACCTTGTCCTCCTTTTTTTGCAACTAAATCTTGGTACTCAGTCCAATTAATTTCGCCACTTCTTATTTTTTGGAGGCATTCCAAAACTGGTTCATCTTGGCTTAAAAAAACCATAATATGGCTGTTATTGTTTTGATTATTATTTAATAAATCATTGTACTCATTGGGGTAAAGTGATTGGTCTAAGGCACTACAAAAATTATTATCCATATCAACTTTTACCCAAAAGCCATCAATTACACAAATTTTATCTTTATTTAATATGCTTAACACATAATCGGTATATAATGTACTATCAAATGCGTTAGAAAAGCTATTAATTTGGTTTGCAACATAGTTTGCAGGCTGTGAAGAATATGCCCTTTTAGATAAAGAAAGAAAATTTGTATTTTTAAGTGTTTTAAATAAACTCAGTTGTTCATTATTTTTATTTTCAGTTACCTTTATATAATCGGCAAAACTGTTAAAAATTACTAATCCATTTTTAATTGAAACTGATGCTTCAGAATCATCTTTTAACTCGGCATTATCATTTTTTTTACAAGCAGTGAACAATGCACACAATAATAAAACTAGCGATAAAATTTTAATTGTTTTCATTTTTTGTTTTTTTTGATTATCCTCAACTATATTTTAAAGTGTTTTGTTAAGGTTATAGCACCTAATTAACAAAAAAATTACAAGCTGCAGTCTCATAAAAATTTTAGTAATAAAAAAATCACATTGCAATCGTTATAGTAAATTTTTACTATTCAAATATTGTGTTAAAATTTATAATTAACTATTTGATTTTGGAATATCATTATGAAAATTTAGAATAACTATGTTTAACTCAGAAAGGTTAAAAAGACTAAGAAAAGAAAAGGGTTTATCGCAATTGGAAATGAGTGAAGTTTTAAATATGTCCCAATCTGATTACAGCAAATACGAGACAAACAAAGTAAATTTAAATTTTCAATTAATGCAAAAATTACATGATGAATTTGGGGTTGACCCTAATGAATTTATAGTTACAAATACCAACACTGTTAACTTTGAAAGTGGTAGTGTTAATAATGGTTGTGGAATTTCTGAATCTGAAAATTCTTACCATCTTTCAATACCAAAAGAGGTTATGGAGTCTTTTTTGAAAAGCCAATTACTTCTTGACTTTATCAATAAAATTAAGAAGTAACTGTTTAATTAAAAATAAGTTTTTTTGGAAATAGTAGTATCCTACACCACCATTATCTCTTTTTCCTTATAGGCTAAATGTTTATCTACAAATGCAATATTTTTATCGGTGCTTGCTTGTGCTGCTGCTTCTGCATCTTTACATTCATCTTCACTAGCACCATCTTTTTGAAGTTTTTTAATTTGTTCAATGGCATCTCTGCGTATATTACGTATAGATACTTTTGCATGTTCTCCTTCTACTCCACATTTTTTTACTAATTCTTTACGTCTTTCCTCGGTAAGTGGTGGTAAAAATAAACGGATAGATATACCATCATTTTGTGGGTTTATACCAATATTTGCAGCAATAATTGCCCTTTCAATTACGGCTAGCATATTTTTTTCCCAAGGTTGTACTGATATTGTTCTTGCATCTAACGTACTTATGTTAGCCACTTGAGCTATGCCTGTAGGGCTACCATAATAATCTACCATTATGCCATCAAGCATTACTGGGTTTGCTTTACCAGCACGTATTTTTGTAAGTTCTGTTTCTAAATGGCTAATTGCTTTTGCCATATTTACATCTGCCGCTGTTATAATTGTATCTAATTCAGGTGCCATATATATTTAAATTGGGTACAAAGCTAAAAAAATCTGATGTTTTTCATCAGATTTTTTTTATACATATTTGTGTATTAGTTTATGTTAACTATCTACTTCAGCACTTTTGGGTGCAAAACTAAATATTGATCTCGTATTTGATATTTCATTTACGTGGTTATTTTGTACTCGATTGTGTTTTATTTTTTGACGCTTAAAATAAATTAATCCTATAAATGAAAAAGCTAGCACCAGTAACAAAGCAACCAACAATGTTGTATCTAAAGCACGGAGAAAAAATGCCACAACACTAAAAAATATGGTGGCTGCAACACAAGTTAAAGTTATTTTTTTATGAGAAAAACCAAGGTCTAACAAAAAATGATGAATATGAATTCTATCGGGGCTAAATGGTGACCGCCTATCTAAAATACGCAACCCAAAAACCCTAAGTGTATCAAAAAGCGGTATCATTAATATTGCAAAACCTATAGCCGGTGCAGCATGTAAGCTATGTGGCTGATTTAAAGCTCCAGCTACATTTATAAATTTTATAACTAATATTGAATTTATTAATCCCAATAACAATGAGCCTGTATCACCCATAAAAATTTTAGCTGGGCTAAAATTATAAATTAAAAACCCTATAGTGGCTCCGGCTAGTGAAAAAGCCATAACTGCATACAACAAAGCATCGGCATATAAAAAATATGCTCCAAAAATAAGGGTTGTAATTACACCTAAACTTCCTGCCAAACCATCTACACCATCTATTAAATTAAAGGAATTTGTAATAACTATAATAGTAAAAATGGTTAAGAATATACTAGCATATTTTGGTATAATTCCTATGCCTAAAAAACCGTGCATATTGTCTAAATACACATTACCAAATTGCATAATAATAAATGCAGCTAATAATTGGCCAATAAATTTTTTATTTGCTGATAATATTAAAATATCATCTTTTAAACCTAAAAAAAAGATTACAATTGCCGATGCAGCAAAATATTGTAATTCATGCAGTGAAGGAGACCCTAATAAAAGAGCTACAATAAACCCAGCAAAAATGCCCACACCCCCTAAAGTTGGTATTACAACTTTGTGAACTTTGCGTTCATCTGGTTCATCAAACAACTTTTTGCTTTTGGCTATTTGTATAATAACTGGTATAGCAAAAAATGTTACTGAAAAAGCCAAAACCATACTAAGTATAATGTGTTGCATAATAGGTTATACCTTAATGGGCAAAAGTATTAAATAAGTTGTATAAATGATGGTTTTTAAGCCCTTAATGTTGCTTATTGTTATTAAATAATCTTTAACAAGATAATTTTTATATTCATGAACGGTAGTTTTTACAACTTATTATTCATTTTATAACAATAAAAATAATTATAATCCAAAAATGTACCATTTTTAAAATAGGTTTGCATTTAAATAATTGAAAGCAATAAAATGGACAAAATAAACACTTTAGTAGAAAAAGCTACCCAAATAAGAAGAGATATTGTACGTATGGTACATGCTGTACAAAGTGGGCACCCAGGAGGCTCATTAGGATGTGCAGACTTTTTTACCGCTCTTTATTTTGATGTATTACATCATAACAATGATTTTAATATGAACGGTACTAATGAGGATCTGTTTTTTTTAAGTAATGGCCACATTTCTCCAGTTTGGTATAGCACACTTGCAAGAAGTGGGTACTTTCCATTAGCTGAACTATCTACATTTCGTAAACTAAATTCAAGGCTTCAAGGCCACCCTACTACCCATGAGCATTTACCTGGCGTAAGAATAGCTAGTGGCTCTTTAGGCCAAGGTTTAAGTGTAGCTATTGGTGCAGCACTTGCAAAAAAGTTAAATAATGATACTAACCTTGTATATACTTTGCACGGAGATGGGGAGCTTGAAGAAGGACAAAATTGGGAAGCTATTATGTTTGCAGGCAGTAAACATGTAGATAATATTATTGCAACTATTGATTATAATGGGCAACAAATTGATGGTACTACTGAACAGGTAATGAGCCTTGGTAACTTACATGCCAAGTTTGAAGCTTTTAACTGGCAAGTAATGGAAGTTGATGGAAATGATATAGTAGCTGTAGCTGCCAAGCTAAAAGAAGCAAAAGCTAATACAGGAAATAAAAAACCTATTGTAATTTTAATGAAAACAGTGATGGGTAAAGGTGTTTCATTTATGGAAGGCTCACATGAGTGGCATGGCATAGCACCTAATGATGAGCAATTGGCAAAGGCCTTATCAGAATTACCTGAAACATTGGGAGATTATTAAAAGATTTTTTCTTACTAAATATTATCTTAAAATTTAA
>JANMAV010000248.1:0-22845 GCA_031360055.1 Ferruginibacter sp. | reverse complement strand
GCAAAACAAATCGCCAAAAAACTCAAAACTATCTATCATAATTTTAATGCTCATCTATTTACCTATGCTTTTTGGGTTTGTAAAAGCGGTTATAGTGAACAAGAATGGAAAATTTATTGCAGCTTTGTAGGGGTGATAGGGTTTACAATTTTATTAACTTTAGCGATATATGTTGAGGTTTTACGGAGCAAAAATATATTAAAAGAAAGGGATACAGTTTAAACATTTACAACTCCTTCACCCACCCCTTACCTTGCTGCATAAACCCCGATACCCTCAAAAACTCTTCGTGCTTTTTATTAGCAACACTATTGTATTGTATGGCTGTAATGCCCTTGCTTAGGAGATATGCTTTTTCTTTTTCAAAAATAAAACTGCCTATTTTAAAATCTCTATATTTTTTTATAGTGTAGTTAATATTTACTAATGCTATGCCATTTGGTAATAAGGTAGCACTAAAAATATTGGCTATTACCATATCTCTCAATACAGCAAATTGTACAGTTCCAGTTGTTTCCATTTTTTCAAATGCTGGAAAATACGTGGCAATATCAACTTTATAAAATGAAATAAAATGATTAATTATTGCTTCGTTACCTACTACAGGCAATATGGTAAAACTTTCAGCATGTTGGTAAAGTTTTATTAAATAATACACATTAATAACTAATAAAATTGCATTGGTTAACACTACGGGCCAAAAACTAAATATGGTTCCGTAGGCAATAAAAAATAAGCAGCCGAGTATGTTGTACAACCTAAATTTAGCATCAGTTTTTACCAATAAAGCAATAATTAAAAACAAGGAGGCTGCATAGCCAAAGTAAGGGGCAAGTAATAAAAACATAATGAGGCTAAACTAACAAAAATTACGGAGTAAGGGTAATAGACCCATTAACGCTTGGTTTACCAGCAAGATTGTAAAAAATGGTACCTGTTGTATCTTTTTTAAAAATATAACTAGTATTGGCAGCTAAGTTTTGTTTGTTTATTACTACGCTATCGCTTGATACAATACCAACTGTAGCTCCAGATTGATTTATGAAAGTGACTGTGGAGCCATTTACGACCGTAATGCTCTGAGGGGTAAAGCCAGTACTTTGTATAAACACATAATTAGTAGGTAGGTTCCCCCCAGCTGGGTCTGGCATACCATCACTAACCTTGCTACAGGCCATAAAATAACAGTTAACTATGCATAAAAATAAAAGTACAATGGCATTCTTCATAGTTTAAAAATACAAAAAAAAAGTACGAATGCACAAATTTTTAAAAGCGGTTACACAAAATAGCTTCCATCAAATAATGGTAATACAGAGCTAAAAAAGCTGTAAAAATCAACATCAAAACCAATCCGTTAAAATAAATTGAATAAAAAATTATTGATTATCAGTTACTTGTAAACAGGCTGTAAAAAATAATCCTATGTTGAGTTGTTTAAACAATAAAATTTGCCATACTTTTGCACCTCATTAAAAACAAGCTATGGGGATAGCCATAGCCTCACTTAAATAAATATACAATGAGCAAATTACATTTCACTACAAAACATGCTAACGAGGCTACCGTTACACACAATTGGTACGTTGTGGATGGTACTAATCAAACCGTCGGGCGTATGTGTGCTAAAATTGCCGCTATACTTAGAGGTAAAAATAAAGCATATTACACCCCCCACGTAGATTGTGGCGATTATATTATTGTAACAAACTGCGAAAAAGTAGTTTTTACTGGTAATAAAATGGATCAAAAAGAGTATTTAACTTTTAGTGGTTACCCAGGAGGCCAAAAAGGTGAAAAAGCTAAAAACTTACTTGCCCGTCGTCCTGAAGTAGTTATTGAAAGAGCAGTAAAAGGTATGTTACCTAAAAACCGCTTAGGCCGCCAGATGTACAAAAAACTATTTGTATATGCAGGAGCAGAGCATCCACACGGAGCACAACAACCTAAAGATCTTAATTTTAACCGTAAATAAAATAGACACAAGATTTGAGATATTAGATAGGAAACAAATCACTTTGTACCGCTCTAACAAATCAACTTAATAATAAAAAAATGGAAAAGCAAAAAAACGCTGTAGGTCGTAGAAAAGAAGCTGTTACCCGTGTTTTCCTTAGCAAAGGCGAAGGCACAATAACAGTAAACGGAAAAGATTACAAAACTTATTTTCCGCTAGTGTACTTACAAAATCAAGTAGTAACACCACTTAAAACGGTAGAAGCTGCTGATAAATATAATGTGGTAATAAATGCAACGGGTGGTGGTGTAAAAGGCCAGGCTGAAGCTGCAAAATTAGGTATAGCTCGTGCTTTAATAGCAACTAACCCTGAGCTTAGGCCAGTGTTAAAAGCAGCTGGTTTATTAAGAAGAGATTCAAGATCAGTAGAGCGTAAAAAACCAGGTAAGAAAAAAGCAAGGAAATCATTCCAGTTCAGTAAGCGTTAATACGCCGAATCTGGTTTTCAGGTTACAATATTATTACAAACTTTTAAAAACAATGGCTCTATCAGCTCCCCTTACAAAGAGGTTGAAGAGGCCGATATTAAACAATGGAAAATAACACTTCCTTACAGCAGCAACTACTTGAAGCAGGCGTACACTTTGGCCATTTAAAGAAAAAATGGAACCCAAAAATGTTACCTTTCATTTTTGCTGAAAAAAAGGGTATTCACATTATTGACCTTAACAAAACTGTTGAAGGTTTGCAAGAAGCAGCAGCTGCTCTTAAAGCAGTAGCTCGTAGCGGTAAAAAAATTATGTTTGTTGCTACAAAAAAACAAGCTAAAGAAATAGTACAAGAGTGTGCAAAAAAGGTAAATATGCCTTTTGTAACTGAGCGTTGGTTAGGTGGTATGCTTACTAATTTTAATACAGTACGTAAGAGTGTTAAAAAAATGCAGAGTATTGATAAAATGCTAGGCGATGGTAGTGCTGAAAACTTAAACAAAAAAGAGCGTTTAACACTTACAAGAGAGAGAGATAAAATGGAGAAAGTATTAGGTGGTATAGCACAAGTTAGCCGTGTACCTTCTGCTTTATTTATGGTAGATATTGGCCATGAACATATTGCACTTGCAGAAGCTAAGCGTTTAAACATTAGCACTTTTGGAATGGTTGATACCAATTGTGACCCTAATAAAGTTGATTTTGCTATACCAGCAAACGATGATGCTACAAAATCAATTGCTATTATTGTAAATTATATTACTGCAGCAATTGCTGAAGGTTTAGCTGATCGTCAAAATAGTAAGGATGACGAAAGCAACGATGAAAACGAAGAAAGTGCAGAAGCAAAAGCAGCAAGTTTTGAAAACAAAGCCGATGGTGGCGATGATAGAAGACGTGGTGGTAGAGGCCAAGGTGGCCCAGGTGCAGGTGGCCCAGGCGGTGCTCCAAAACGTAGAGTTGCAGGCCCAGGCCAAGGTGGTAGAAGGCCAGCAGCAGGAAAGTAAAAGCCCTCCTTAAGCCCCCCCAAAAAAGGGGAATGAAGGCTACGGTTTAATAACATTAACCTGTTTTAAAGTTGTTGGTTTTAATTTATTTTTATAAAAATATTTCAAAAATTTAAAAATATAAAACCTCTTCAAATCTTGAGGTGCTAAGCCTCCCCTTCGGGGAGGTTTGGAGGGGTTATCTTATTATTATGAGTGCAACAGTAACAGCAGCAGATATTAATAAATTACGCCAAGCTACAGGCGCAGGTATGATGGATTGTAGAAAAGCATTAACTGAAAGCAATGGCGATTTTGAAGCAGCTATTGATTGGTTACGTAAACAAGGCCAAAAAGTAGCTGCAAAACGTAGCGATCGTGAAGCTAAAGAAGGTGTTGTAATAGCTATGACAACTGCCGATAAAAAAGCAGGAATTGTTTTATGTATTAGTTGCGAAACTGATTTCGTAAGCAAAAATGCTGATTTCGTAGCTTTTGCTCAAAGCATTGCAGATGCTGCAATAGCTAATAATGTAAAAACTGCAGAAGAGTTAAGCAACACAGAAATAAATGGTGCTAAAGTTTCGGATATGATTAACGATAAAGTAGCAGCAATTGGTGAAAAAATTGAGTTGCAAAAATTTGAAAGAGTAGATGCAGCATTTGTAGCAAGTTATATACATGGTGCATACCGTATGGGTGTATTGGTAGGTATGACTCATGAAGCAGCTGAAGCAGGTAAAGATGTAGCAATGCAAATTGCAGCAATGAACCCTCTAGCAATTGATGAAAGCTTAATAGATGCTGCTACAATAGCACGTGAGAAAGATATTGCAATTGAGCAAATTAAAGCAGAAGGTAAACCAGCAGAAATGGCTGAAAAAATTGCAGCAGGTAAAGTAAATAAATTTTTAAAGGATAATACTTTATTAGCTCAGCCTTTTGTAAAAGATAATGCAAAATCAGTAGCAGAATATTTAAAAGTCACCAATGCTGATTTAAAACTTACTGAATTTAAAAGAGTAGCATTAGGTTAATACTTTTGTAAACTGTATAATAAAAAAGCCTCAATGTTTTTACATTGAGGTTTTTTTATTTGGTTATGAATTTTTGCGTTGAGTTTTCAAAAAAGCATTAAATCCAAATATTGCAGTAGGCATAAAAAAGAAAACATCTTTTCAAAAGATGTCTTCTTAAGCCCTTGATTTTGTTATATACTTTTAACTGCAAAATTTGATATAAAAAATTTATAATCCAACATTGTTTTGTTGCAATCGTTGTATAGTTGTGTAAAAAAACAAAACAAACTGTTTGCCGTTTATACAATACCAAATGGAGCAAATAAAAAATATATTGCATAAAAAAAGGCCACCATTAATAGATGCCCTTTATGTGGTGCGAGCCGGGGTTGAACCGGCGACACATGGATTTTCAGTCCATTGCTCTACCAACTGAGCTATCACACCTTATTTCTTTAAAAGAATTTAGAGAAATATTCCCTCGAAGGGGCTGCAAAAATAAGGAGTTATATTAACATGAGCAACATTTGATAAAAATAAATTACTATAGATAATTAATACAAATTTTAAAATTTAGAATCATCTTTTTGAATTGCACAAAGTTTTATGAAGTAGCTAATTAAGAATTTTATAAATAAAATTTCAATTAGTTTCCATATTCACTTAAAAATTTTATACGCATTAATTTTAATTGCTCCCATGTAAAATCACTATCAACTAATTCTTCTTGTGCCACAGTAAGATCCGATGTTTGGCAACCTTTAAAATAGTCCATAATTTCTTCTTGCTCATATTCATCTACCATCTCATCTATTGCATAACCCAAATTAAGTTTTGTACCACTAGCTACAATTCTTTCCATTTCTTCTAACAGTTCATTCAATTTTAATTCTCTTGTTTTGGCTATAGTTTCTAAATTAATTTTTTTATCTACGTTTTGAATAATAAAAATTTTATTATTGTTTTTATTTGCCACACTCTTCATCACAAAATCATCTGGCCTAATAATATCATTTTCTTCTACATACTTTGTAATAACATCTAAAAAAGGTTTACCATAACGTAATGATTTTCCTTTGCTTACGCCACTTATTTTTTCTAACTCATCCATAGTAGTTGGGTACATGGTAGCCATATCTTCTAAGGAGCTTTCTAAAAAAATAACAAACGGAGGTAAGTTTTTTTCTTTAGATACTTGTTTACGTAAATCTTTTAATTGTGATAATAACTTTTCATCAGTTATGCTTGCAGGTTCTCCTACAGGGCCAGCTTCTTCATCATCAGCATTTGCATCTTCAAATAAATTATTTAAAACAATTTTAAAACTTGTTGGTTTTTTTAAAAATGCTGCACCTTTTTTTGTAATTTTTAATACCCCATATTCCACAATATCTTTATCTAACAAGCCTTCTAATAACATTTGCCTAATAAGGCTATTCCATAAATGTGGCTCTTTATCATTACCACATGCAAATACATCCAACTCTTCGTGTCTATACATTTTTACAGCTGGTGTAGCTTTGCCTGTTAGTACAAGTAAAACATATTCAATTGCAAATTGTTCGCCAAGGGCATGTATGGTTTTTAATACACAAATAGCATCATCTTTTGCTTCTATTTTTTCTTTAGGGTGCAAACAATTATCGCAGTGGCCGCAGCTATCTTTATCGTCATACTGCTCACCAAAATAATATAATAATGTTTTACGCCTACATACACTACTCTCAGCATAGCTAACAGTTTCATTTATTAATTGTGCACCTACTTCTCTTTCGCTTAAACTTTTATCTCTCATTAAATGTTCAAGCTTGCTTACATCTTTATGGCTGTAATACAATAAACATTTTCCTTCCATACCATCTCTACCTGCCCTGCCAGTTTCTTGATAATAATTTTCTATAGATTTGGGGATGTTGTAATGTATTACAAAACGAACATCAGGTTTATCTATACCCATACCAAAAGCTATGGTAGCAACAATAACATGTACATCTTCATTTAAAAATTGATCCTGCCTTTTTGCTCTTAGTTTAGCATCTAACCCTGCATGGTATGCTACAGCACTAATACCATTTGCATTAAGCATTGCAGCAAGCTCTTCAGTAGTTTTTCTGTTTAAAGTGTAAATAATTCCACTTTTATTTTTATGTAATTGTATAAAACGTACAATACTTTTGTTTGTTTGTTCAAGGTTTATTTTAGGCTGTATTTCATAATATAAATTACCTCTATTAAACGATGATATAAAAATATTGGGATCTCTTAATCCTAAATTTTTTACAATATCACTTTGTACTTTTGGGGTAGCAGTTGCAGTAAGTGCTATAATAGCCACGTTTGGGTTTATAAGTTCTGTCATTTCTTTAAGCCTACGATACTCTGGCCTAAAGTCATGCCCCCATTCTGAAATACAATGGGCTTCATCTACCGCAAAAAAAGAAATTTTTAAAGTTTTAAAAAATTCAACATTTTCTTCCTTTGTCATAGTTTCTGGAGCAACATATAACAATTTTGTTCGGCCACTAGTTAAGTCATCTTTTACAACTTTTACTTGCCCTTTGTTTAATGTGCTATTTAAAAAGTGTGCTACATGGTCTTTGCTACTATACCCCCTTACTAAATCAACCTGGTTTTTCATTAAAGCAATAAGTGGCGATACCACGATGGCAACTCCTTCACTTACCATAGCTGGTAATTGATAGCATAAACTTTTACCACCGCCTGTTGGCATAATTACAAATGTATCTTTGCCAGAAAGTATACTATTTATAATTTCTTGTTGTGGGTATTTAAAACTATCAAATCCAAAATTTTCTTGTAAATGTTGTATTAAGTTAGGATATTCTGCAGCTGCTGTAAAATCACTTTTGCCAACAATTGGCTTTTTCTTTGTAGCTGGTTTTTGTTTGGTTAAAGTAGGCATAATAAATAGTTCAAAATAAGAAAACTCCGTTAGTTGTTAGTTAAAAATAAACAGGTAGTTTATAACGGGCGGCGAAGGTACTTAATACCATCTAAGTAAAATAGCAAATAAAGGTTAAAAGTAGCTTTGCGTTTGGTTATAATGTTTAAGGTACTATATATTTTTAATATGTGTTATTTTTTATGCAAAAATTAATGAAGTTTGTATAATACTTGTTATCATTAAAGGTATAAATGACTAGTTAATATTTATGGCAAGTAAAGTGTATTATTGCAATTGAAAATTTATATATCATAAAAATAAATTGCTTTTGTGAGTCTTATAAACAAACAACAAATTATAAGTAGTGCCCAAAAATCTATTATGCTACAAGCAAACGCTGTGGCTGCATTGCAAGCTTTTGTAAACGATGATTTGGTAAAAGCAGTAGAAGCTATTGTACATAGTAAAGGAAGGTTAGTTGTTAGCGGTATTGGTAAGAGTGCCATTGTAGCTCAAAAAATTGTGGCTACTTGTAATAGTACAGGTACACCTGCATTGTTTATGCATGCTGCAGATGCTATACATGGAGATTTAGGTATGGTGCAACAGCAAGATATTGTAATGATAATTAGTAAAAGTGGAGATAGTGCAGAAATAAAAGTATTGGCACCCTTGGTTAAAAACTTTGGTAATACACTAATTGGTATGGTTGGTAATACAAAATCTTACTTGGCAGCACAAAGTGATATTGTATTAAACACTACAGTAGCGCAAGAGGCTTGCCCAAATAATTTAGCGCCAACCACAAGTACTACAGCGCAAATGGTAATGGGAGATGCATTAGCTATTTGCTTAATGGAAAATAATAATTTTAATACGGGTGATTTTGCAAAATATCATCCTGGTGGTGCTTTAGGTAAAAAAATGTATTTACGTGTACAAGATTTAATAGTACAGCATGAAAAACCAGCAGCAAAATTAACAGATAACATTAAACAAGTTATAATAGAAATTAGTAAAAAAAGATTAGGAGCTGTAGCAATAATTGATGAAAATAATGTTGCTATTGGCATAATTACTGATGGAGATGTAAGAAGAATGTTTGAAAAATTTGAAAGTTTTTCAAGTATTGTTGCCAAAGATATTATGTCCCAATCACCCAAAAATGTTCTAATTGATGAGTTAGCCATACAGGCACTTAATATCATGAAAGAAAATAATATCAGCCAATTAATTGTAACAGATGCTAGTAATGTTTATAAAGGTATTTTACATATTCATGATTTAATGAGAGAAGGTATTATCTAAAAAAAATAATTTAGGAAAAGATAAAATGAACAATAATAATTATGTAGCAATCATGGCAGGGGGCATTGGCAGTAGGTTTTGGCCAATGAGTAGAACAGATATGCCAAAGCAATTTTTAGATATTTTAAATACTGGTCGTACATTAATACAAGCAACGTACGATAGGTTTATACAATTTATACCAGTACAAAATATTTATATTGTAACATCATTAAACTATAAAAATATTGTAGAAGAACAGCTACCAGAAATACTAGTACAAAATATTTTGTGTGAGCCATCACGTAAAAATACTGCAGCATGTATTGCTTATATTTCATATAAATTAAATGAGCTAGACCCTAATGCAAATTTAATATGTGCACCTGCTGATCATTTAATAACTGAAACTGCAAACTTTATTGATATATGTAAAAAAGCCCTTCATTTTACGTCACACATTAAAGCCTTAGTAACGTTAGGTATAAAGCCTACTAACCCTAATACAGGATATGGGTATATACAATATGAAAATTTAGCAGCAGGCGAAAATATTTTTAAAGTAAAATTATTTACAGAAAAGCCAGATAAGGAATTAGCCAAAACATTTATAACCAGTGGAGATTTTTTATGGAATGCAGGCATATTTGTTTGGCAGGTTAAAAATGTAATAAGGGCATTTGAAAAAAATGCTCCTGAACTTCATGAGGTTTTTGATGCAGAAAAGAAAGATTTTAATACAGCAAATGAACAAGCTGCCATAGATAAAATTTATCCATTGTGCATCAATATTTCTATTGATTATGCTATAATGGAAAAGGCGGATAACGTGTATGTTATACCTGCATCTTTTGGGTGGAGTGATTTAGGAACTTGGACAAGTACCTATGAAACTTTTGAAAAAGATTATTTAGAAAATGCAGTAGGAGGTAATGAGGTAATGATTATAGATGCTACTAGAAATATGGTGCAAGTACCACAAAATAAATTGGTAGTATTACAAGGTTTAGATGATTTTATTATAGTAGATACTGCAGATGTATTGCTTATTTGCAAAAAAGATAGAGAGCAAGAAATTAAGGATTTTGTAGCAGAAGTTAAAAGACACAAAGGGGATAAATACATTTAAAGATTACACCCATATGCCAGAACTTTTTATAATAGCAGGTTGCAACGGTGCAGGCAAAACCACCGCAGCATACAATTTATTGCCCGATGTTTTTCAAACAACGGAGTTTATAAATGCCGATGAAATAGCCCGTGGGCTTACGCCAGATAATGTAGAAGCATCGGCCATTGCAGCTGCCCGTATTATGCTTACCCGTATAGATGATTTGATAGAAAGCAAACAAAACTTTGCTTTTGAAACGACCCTATCAGGCCTTAGCTATTTAAAAATAATTGAAAAAGCAAGGGCTAACGGTTTTGAAGTAACCCTGTTTTTTGTGTATTTAGAAAGTGCAGCAATGGCAATAGAAAGGGTGGCATTTAGGGTTACAAAGGGTGGGCATCACATACCAGCTGATGTTATAGAACGTAGATACAGCAAGGGTATTAATAATTTACCCAAATATACAAACCTCGTTAACAATTGGTATTTGTTAAACAATTCTGCTGATGATTATGAAATTGTTGCTAAATATGTAAATGGAATTAAAAATATTTTTAACTTTGAACAATATAAAATAATTTTCAAATGATAGTAGCCGAAAAAATTAAAGAAGACCTAACACCCAAAATTATGGAAGCACTAAAAAGAGCTACACAAAGGGTAAAGCTAGAGGCAAAAGCTACCAATACCTATATTGTTGTAACCGATGGCAAAGGTGGCTCCAAAAAAATATACGCCAAAGATTTGTAAATCTTATTCCCCACTTTTCGGGGTTATCATTTGTTTACCTTCTTCCACAGAATAGTTACTCGTTTTTTGAAAATGGTACAGCGAATTAAGTACGTATTGAGTAAAAGCAATTTCGTTAGCATTAAGCACAAACTCAAACGTAGGGCGGTATAGTTTTAAAAAAGTATCAAGTGCAGGCGGCTTTAATTGTGTAATACGTTTTACTGTATTTTTATTAAAACGGTAATCAATATATTTCTCCTTCTCGTCTCCCTCAAGCCTTGCCTGAAAAGCCTTTAGCCGCTTATTACGCTTAAACCTAAATACGTTTATAAGCCCATTCAAATCAAGCCCCACACCACCGCCAGGCACTACCGAGGTTTGAATACCTTGCTTTCTAAAATCAAATACATCAGCATAGTTGGCCCTGTTATCGGCACTATCTTGCCTGTAACTTTTGCTATACAGCACCACTTCTTGTAGCACCCCATATTTACTTTTTACAGGCACTTGTATAGCAATATCAAACTGCTCCGTATTGGCAATACTACTCACCGCAAATTTTAAAGTAGGTTTATTGTTGTACACAAAAAATATAGAGTCGCCAGCAGTGGCCAATATTTTATACCTACCAAGGCTATCGGTATAAGCCATTTTGCCGCTAGTGGTTATTACTTTTACGGCTTCTACATAATTTATTTTGCCCTTATCAAGCACCGTACCGCTTACCGTTATTTGCTGTGCAAATAAAGCAGTGCCACCCCAATAAATAAATAGTAATGTAAAAATATACCGCAAGCCAATAAGTTTAGTGTGGTAATATTACAGCTATATGGGTAATGTAAAAAATAGGGTGGTGGGTTTTAACGAAGATTTTGCGAAAAAATATTGCTTTGCAAAATAAATCAGCCTTTCATAAAAATTTTTATAATACTGAAATAATATTTCTACATCATCCCTATTTGTCTCAATTCTTTTAAATATTTATTAATAACTACTACCTGAGAATTTAAATTTTGTTGTACTAAACTTAGCTCGTTAATTTGGTTTTCAATTTCCTTTAACACTTTAATATTTTCAGGATTTTTGTTAATTTCCGGCTGCATTTTTTCACGTAAATTTCTAACATCTTGAATACCATTATTTGATTCAAAGTTTATTTTTCGCAATATTATTAGAATGTCATATTTTGAATTAACGTTATTTTTTCAATCTCGAAATTTTCAATTTCAAGGTTTTCATTTCAATTAATGATGAAATTTCATTTTCTTTATTTTTTTTAAATTCTGCTGACTTTTTGCTGTTTGACTTAAATTTACCAATTCTTGAATGAAGTATTTTAATTTCATCTTTAATGTATTTTTCTAATTCAATTATTTCCATATATACCAATTGATTTTAACTTCAAAAATTTTGTTAAGGGTCTTTTAGTTATAAAATAACATTTCACTCATAATGCCCCCTCGCCGATAATACAACAATATACAAATCAGTAATTTCATACACAAGCCTAAGCTCTTGGTTTATTCTACGGCTCCATGCACCACTTAGGCTGTATTTTAAAGGCTCAGGTTTTCCTATGCCATCAAATGGGGTAACTTTGATAGATTTGATTAGCTGAGCAATTTTTTTGAGAATAATTTTATTCCCTGTTTTAACCCAAAAATCTAAATCGCTTTTTGCTTGAGGTTCAAAAATTATTTCCATAAATCATTAAGTTGCTCCATTGTCATAACTACGCCTTTGCCTTCCCTAAAATCTTTTCTGCCTTGCTCTATTTTTGCAACAAATTCTTTATTGTAGGGCTTTTCTTTAGCTACTTCAAATTTTATTTTAAGTGCTTTTAATACAGCTTTTATGGCTTGTATTTGTGTAATATCGGTAGTATATGCAGTAATGTTTATTGCTTCCATTTTGTGGTTTTTAATACGTAAAGTTAACTAGTAAATTTAATAATATTTGGTAGGGGGCTATATTTTACTATTGAAATTTTTAACTCGGTTATTGTAAATTACACACAGCTAAAAGTTATCTAACTACAAAAAACTATGAAATAACCCCTACAATTTTATCTACAACCGCCTTGCTTACAGTAGCTTTTACATGCCCCACTTTTTTAATAATAATATTTTTATCAGCTGAAAAATACGAGTAGGACTAATTAAAGAATCTACCGGCAAAGCACCATAAATAAAATCGGTTGCAACAAGTGCAACTGCAAAGCTATTTTTATTGTGTTGCGATGTAATTTGGCAAAGTAAAATATCATCACCAATTAAATCAGCCAATACTAATGCAGGTCTTTTTTTACTATCCGTTAAATCAGAAAATGGAAATGGGATTACCACCACATCGCCTTTTATAAAGTTGCCCATGCTATATCTTCTTGAGGTGTAAGCCAATCCTTAGCTAAACTATTTTCACTGGCAAAATGGGTTAGTGTTTTATCTAAAGTTTCATTTTCTTTAGTGGCAGTTTCATCAATGGTAAAAGCAATTAATTCTACTTGTTTGCCCACAAAATCCTCAGGCAATAAAATAGATACATTTTGCTGCAAAGGGGTTAATAATGTTCTTATCATTTTACAAATTTTATTGTCTAAAATTACCGCTTAATATCAATATAATTGGCAAAGTAATTTACTTTTTATTCACCACCCCAACCACCTCCCTCGTATAATACCTATGCTCCAACCCTAGCACTTTCTTACTCAAACTTTCCCCCGTTTCCCCCACTTCCAGCTCACATGTACCTTGAAATATTATTTTACCATGGTCGTACACTTCATCTACATAATGTATAGTAATGCCACTATGTTTTTCGGCGGCGGCCACTACGGCATTGTGCACATGTATGCCATACATGCCGGCACCTCCATAGGCAGGTAAAAGTGCAGGGTGTATGTTTATTATTTTTTGTGGGTATTGTTGTATAAGGCCGGCAGGTATTTTTTTGAGGTATCCAGCCAATACTATAAAATCAATATTGTGTTGATGCATAATTGCCAAATATTCCGCCGCCGCTTGGCACTCTGTTTTACTTTTTAGGTATATTATTGCCGAGGGTATTTGGTTATTTTGTGCAACCAAAAGTACGCCTGTATTGGGGTTATTTGTTAACACTAATGCTATTTGTATATGCATAGTATTTGGGTAGCTGTGTAGGGTTTCTATAATTTGTTTGGCATTGCTACCACCTCCACTTGCAAATATGGCCACACGTACAGGCTTTTTTTTGCCCAAAATTTTGCTCCAAAGCGTACTTAAATACCGCCTAAAAAAACCAATTTGCCCTGTTAGCACACTTACCCCAAGCACACAAAATGGCCAAATAAGCGTTACTAATACTATGTACATCATAATGCCTATAAAATTAAAATGCAACCCCATAAGCCCAAAAACCAACTTAGCCAACTTACCCGATAATGTACCACCCACTGCAAAAGTTAGCAATATCAGCCACAGTTGCGTTTCATTTACCTTCCATTTAAGTTGCAGTTTTGTAAGCATCAAACAAAAATCTATTAAAAATATTAAAAATTGGGTAAAATTTATTTCACACAAAGGCACAAAGAAAACAAAGCACACAAACCTACCCCACGTTTCTTCGTTGCTTCGCCGTAATTGCTGTTTCACCGTGTGAAAGAACCTATTCGTTGTTTCGTTGTGCCTTTGTGTGAAAAAAACCTTTAACAATTTGGTTACAAAAACATGACAATCAGGCCCTATTTCCACATCTGTAGCTTATAAAAACTTCACTTATAGTAAAAAAAAATTTAAAATTGTTAATAGATTGTCAGCATCCTGTCTTATTTTTGCATCGGGATTAACAAATTTTCCACAAAAAGCCCGGCTTAATTGTATGATTCGTAATAAAAATCTAATTTATCGGTTTGTTGCAAGCCTACTCTTCATCATATTCTTATCTAATAATAGCGCCTTTGCACAAGGTGAAGCATTGTTTAAAGCAAACTGTGCCAACTGCCATAAACCAAATCAAGACTATACTGGTCCAGCACTTTCAGGAGTAAGAAAAAGGCAGCCTTCGGCAGATTATGTATACAAGTGGATGGCAAATCCGGCTGGTATGATAGCATCTGACCCTTATGCTAAAACATTATACGAAAAATGGAAACCTACTGTAATGACTGCTTTTCCTGCATTAAAGAAAGCAGAAATTGATGCCATTTTAGATTATGTTGATAATTTTAAAGAGCCAACAAAAGGCCCAACTACTGCTGGTGCCGGTGTGCCAGAAGAAGGATCAGATAATTCATTGCTTTTTGGAATTCTTACTTTAATATTAGCAGTTGTAGCATTTATATTATTACAAGTAAATAGCAACTTACGCAAACTTAGCGATGATAAAGAAGGCATTCTCCGTGGCGAACCTGTTCCATTTTACAGAAATAAAGCCTACCTTATGTCGGCAGTGTTACTATTATTTGGGCTTGGAGGCTACTTAACCATTAATGCTGCAATGGGCTTAGGGCGAATGCAAAATTACCAACCATCACAACCAATTTATTACTCCCATAAAGTACATGCAGGTACCAACCAAATTAGTTGTTTGTACTGCCATGGCGGCACACAAGATAGTAAGAGTGGTAGCATACCTTCAGTAAACGTATGTATGAACTGCCACATGGCTATTAAAGAATACAAAGGAGAAGCAATTACAAAAGAAGATGGTACTTCAGTAAACGGAACCGCAGAAATACAAAAATTGTATGCTTACGCAGGATGGAACCCTGATAAAAAAGAATACAATCCTGATAATAATAAAGATGGTATGCCTGATGGTGCTAAGCCTATAGAATGGGTTAAAATTCACAACCTGCCAGATCATGTATATTTTAACCATAGCCAACACGTAAAAGTGGGTAAGCAAAACTGTCAAACTTGCCATGGTAATATTCAAGAAATGCCTGAGGTTTACCAATTTAGCGATTTAAGCATGGGCTGGTGTATTAATTGCCACAGAGAATCTAAGGTTGATTTTTACAACAAAAAAGATAGCACAGGTAATAAATTTTATAGTATTTATGAAAAATTCCATGAACAGCTTAAGGACTCAGTGGTGGATGGTAAAGGTCATAAAATACCTAACCCACACAAAATGGATAGTGTAACAGTAGAAAAGATTGGTGGTACAGAGTGTCAGAAATGCCACTACTAAATAAATAGGCAAATTTGCAAATGGGAAAATTTGCAAATGCCCACCCACTCAAAAAAGTTTGAGTATAAATTGAAACCATGGAATTGAAGTTTTGCATATTTGCTAACAGCACATTTGCATTTTATTTTGCACATTTTTATAAGTAACATGAGTAACAACAAACAATATTGGCAAAATTTCGGCGACCTTACCCAATCAGATAGGTTTAAGCAAGCAGCAGAAAAAGAATTTCAAGAGGAGTTACTTCCTATTGAAGAGCTAGATAGCAAAGGTTTGCTTGATATAAAAACTCCTCGTAGAGATTTTTTAAAATATTTAGGTTTTAGTACAGCAGCTGCAGCACTTGCAGCAAGCTGTGAAATGCCAGTACGCAAAGCAGTACCTTATTTGCAAAGGCCAGATGATGTGATTTTGGGTGTACCCAACTATTATGCATCTACTTATGTAAATGCTGGCGATGCCATAAGTGTTGTAGTAAAACAAAGAGACGGTAGGCCAATAAAAATTGAAGGAAATGAATTGAGTATGCTTACTAAAGGTGCTACCAATGCACAATGTCAAGCATCAGTTTTAGATTTATATGACACCACTCGTTTACGCCATCCCTTACAAAAAAGTGGAACAGAATTTAAAGAAGTAACTAGTTTTGAGTCATTCGACAAAATGATTGCTACAGCCATGGCATCTATCGCAGGCAAAGCAGTTGTTTTACTAACTTCAACTATACATTCTCCATCAACCCTACAAATAATTACTGATTTTTTAGCTAAATACCCAGGTAGCACACACGTACAGTATGATGCAGTAAGTTATAGCGGTATAATATTAGCAAACGAAGCTTGTTATGGCAAAAAAGCTATTCCAAATTATGAGTTTAATAAAGCTAACACTATTGTAAGTTTAGGTGCAGATTTTTTAGGCACTTGGTTAAACCCAACCCAATTTAGTAAGCAATACGCAGAAACTAAAAAAGTAACTGGGGCAAAACCAGAGCTTAGTCGCCACATACATTTTGAAAGTATGATGAGCATGACAGGTAGTAATGCAGATGATAGATATACACACAAACCTTCAGAAACTGGAGCTGTAGCTTTAGCGTTATTAGCAAAATTAGGAGGTGCTGTTACTGCCCCACCTATTGCAAACGAAAGGCTTAATAAAGGAATAGCTGAAACTGCAAAACACTTAGCAGCAAATAGAGGTAAAGCACTTGTAGTTTGTGGCAGCAACGATGTAAATATTCAAGTAATTGTAAATGCAATAAACGATGCAATTGGGGCAAACGGTACAACCATAAATTGGGGTGCTACAACCAATACTCGTAAGGGTATTGATGCTGATTTTGTAAAACTTACCACAAACATGGCTAATGGTAACATTGGTGCTGTACTGGTTTATGATTGTAACCCAGTGTACAATTATGCTGATGGTAAAAAATTCGGCGAAGCCTTATCAAAAATACCTCTTACAGTATCTTTTAGCAGTACGATGGATGAAACTGCTGAGAGATGTAAATATATTTTACCAAGCAACCACTGGCTAGAAAGTTGGGGAGATGCTGAGCCGGTAAGTGGCTATGTAAGTGTTATACAACCCATAATAAACCCATTATTTAAAACAAGGCCTTTTCAAACATCATTGTTAAATTGGAGTGGTTATGCTATGCCAGTGGCCACTGCACCTGCAGTTAATGACACCACATCAAAAGGATATGTACAAGGTTCAACTTTAGCTATTACTGACCCTTACGAAAGTTATTATAAAACATTTTGGGCTACCAAATTAGGTGGTACTGAAAAGTGGGATAAAGCTTTGCAAGATGGCGTAATGGAAACTGAACCAACAACAGGAACTGCTACGCTTAATGTTGCAGCAATAGCTACAGCAGCAAGCAAAATAGCGGCTGTTAAAAAAGGAGAATATGAAGTTGTATTATATCAAAAAATAGGTATAGGTACAGGTGCACAAGCCAACAACCCTTGGCTACAAGAGTTGCCAGACCCTATTAGTAAAGTAACGTGGGATAATTATGCTATGGTAGCCCCATCAGTTGCCAAAACATTTTTTGGTATTGATGTAGTTAATCCAAACAGTAAAAAAGATGCTGATAAGTATGAAGTTTTTCCTGAAAAACCAATGCTTAAAATTACAGTAAACGGTAAGGTAATGGAATTGCCGGCATTAATAATACCAGGCTTAAACGCCAATACCATTGCTATTGCAGTGGGATATGGTAGAGGAAATGCTGAAAATGACAATAAAATAAATTTAGAGCGTATTGGTATGTCTGCTATTGGTGCAGGTAAAAACGCCTATCCATTAGTAGGTTTTGATGGTACAACTTTTAGCTACAATGCTGTAGCAACTGTTGAAAAATCAACTGCTGATGCATATCCACTAGCCCAAACACAGGTACATGGCTTTACTGAAGGCAGGCCTGTTATATACGAAACTAACTTGGAGCGCTACATTAAAAACCCATTAGAGGTTTTAGAAGAGCCGAGAGAAGAGCGTAAATTAATAACACCAGATGGTAAAACTGATTTTGAAAAAGATGCCACCATTTACCCAACCTTTGATAGGCCAGGTATTAAATGGGGAATGAGTATTGATTTGAATACTTGTACCGGATGTAGCAGTTGTGTAGTAGCCTGTAATGCAGAGAACAATGTAAGTGTAGTAGGAAAAATACAAGTACAAAGAGCACACGAAATGCACTGGTTACGTATTGATAGATATTTTACAGGAGATGTAGAAAATCCTGATGTAATTTTTCAACCAATGCTTTGCCAGCATTGCGATAATGCACCATGTGAAAACGTATGCCCAGTAGCAGCAACTAACCACAGCAGCGAAGGCCTAAACCAAATGACATATAACCGTTGTATTGGTACTAGGTATTGTGCAAATAACTGCCCTTACAAAGTACGTAGATTTAATTGGTTAGATTTTAATGGCTCTGATAGCTTTGGCGATAACCAAAAACCATTAATAGGTATAGACACAAACGAAGTTATACTTCAAATGAATGATGACCTAACTAGAATGGTATTAAACCCAGATGTTACGGTAAGAGCAAGAGGTGTAATTGAAAAATGTTCTTTCTGCGTACAACGTTTACAGGATAGCAAGTTGGAGGCTAAAAAACAACAAGATCCATCATTGGTTCGTAACGTAAAAGTAGCTTGTGCCCAGGCTTGCCCTAGCAACTCAATAGTATTTGGTAATATGAACGATACAGAGAGTGAAATTTATAAAACAAGAAAAGTAGAACAAGTAAATCGTACATTTTATGTAATGGAGCAATTGCACGTACTGCCAAATGTGAGTTACTTAGCTAAAGTGAGAAATACAGATAGAGAAGTAAATAATGGAAACGAAAGAGAGCATCATGGCGAAGCACATATATCTGAAAGCCATACAGAAGAAAAGAAAGCAGTAGAAGCGGCACATTAGAATATTCATTGTGTACTTTGTAATCGTTGTTATTTTGTGTGAAAGAATCGGATTGTTTAATTAAAAAAAGGTTGGTAATATAGGATAATGTACACAAGCGTTTGTCTAACACCTTGTGTCTAAACATCTAACATCTAATAAGAAATATGTCATTACTAAAATACGAATCGCAACAAAGGGAACCGTTGGTAGATGGTAACAAAGATTACCACCAAGTAACGGAAGATATCATTAGCCCTATAGAAATGAAGCCAAGCAAGCTTTGGTATATCGGTTTTTATATCAGTGTAGCGTTGCTAATGTTTGGTGTGTACAGTATTTATCGTGAGGTTACTTACGGCATTGGGCAGTGGAATCTTAATAAAACCATTGGCTGGGGTTGGGATATTACAAACTTTGTATGGTGGGTAGGTATTGGGCATGCTGGTACATTAATCTCGGCTATTCTTTTATTATTTAGGCAAGGCTGGCGTACAGGTGTAAACCGTGCTGCAGAAGCTATGACAATATTTGCCGTTATGTGTGCTGGGCAGTTTCCAATTTGGCATATGGGTAGGGTATGGATGGCGTTTTTTGTATTACCATATCCAAACACAAGAGGACCATTGTGGGTGAACTTTAACTCACCACTATTGTGGGACGTATTTGCCATCTCAACATATTTTACCGTATCGTTATTATTTTGGTACTCAGGTTTATTGCCCGATTTTGCAACGGTAAGAGATAGAGCTAAAACAAAATTTCGTAAAATGATGTACGGTGTAGCAGCCTTCGGTTGGACAGGTAGCACAAAGCATTGGCAGCGTTTTGAATCATTATCACTAGTACTTGCAGGTTTAAGCACACCGTTGGTACTTTCAGTGCATACCATTGTAAGTTTTGACTTTGCAACTTCAATTGTACCAGGTTGGCATACAACCATTTTTCCTCCATACTTTGTGGCAGGAGCCATATTTTCGGGCTTTGCCATGGTACAAACACTTTTAATAATTGTTCGTAAAGTATTAAACCTTCAAGATTATATTACTGTAGGCCATATAGAAGCAATGAACAAAGTAATTGTACTTACAGGTAGTATTGTAGGTATAGCCTATTTAACTGAGTTGTTTATAGCTTGGTACGGCCAAAATCCTTATGAGTTAGCAGCATTTTTTGAAAACAGAGGAAACATATTTAGCCCTTATGGCTGGAGTTATTATTTAATGATGTTCTGTAACGTGGTATCACCACAGTTATTTTGGAGCAAAAAATTGCGTAGAAATATTACCGTTACTTTCTTTATGAGTGTAATTGTAAATATTGGAATGTGGTACGAAAGATTTGTAATTATTGTAACATCAGTATATAGAGATTTCTTACCATCAAGTTGGAGTACATATTACAGTCCAAGTATTTATGAAATAGGTTTCTATTTAGGTACTTTCGGATTGTTCTTTACTTGTTTCTTCTTATTTGCAAAGTATTTCCCGGTAATTGCGGTAGCAGAAATTAAATCTATCTTAAAAACTAGTGGAGAAAACTATAAAGTAAAAATGAGTGATATAGAAAGAGCAGATGCTGAGAAATTTTATGTAGAAGAGGTAGAGCATGCACACTAAACTGCCCCCCTTAATCCCCCCCAAGGGGGGAGATTGGCAGCGTTTAAAAAAAATGGTTTTTAGTAATTACAGCAAAGGCTGTGAAATACTTAGTAAAAGAGTTGGATACCATATGTATTCATAAAGAGCATTACCCCGAAGGGGTTAATTGTGAATAACCATGGGTGCAACCCATGGAGGGTGGTGGGGCGTAAGCCCTAAGCCATATAGCACACAAAGCAAAAAGCCCTGTAAGGGCGAAACACCAAAACTAAGGACAACGTCCATAGAAAGTATATAGGGCTGAATAAAATAGATGGGTACAACCCATAAAAAAAAAGTCAAAGAATAATAAAGCTCCAAGCTCCTCTCCTTTGGAGAGGCGGGGGTAAGGTTTTAAAAGCAATAAGAAAATAAAAGTATTTTAAATTATTATACACTAAAATCCTTCCCCCTTCGGGGGAATAAGAAGGGGGCCAATAATTATGAGTGGAATAAAAAAATTTGTGGTAGGATCATTTGATGATGAAGCAGTGCTTTTTCCAGCGGTAAAAAACGTTAGAAAGGCAGGCTACAAAATTCATGATGTTTATACACCATTTCCAGTGCATGGGTTAGATCATGCATTGGGTTTAAGAGAAACCAGCTTACATACAGCAGGTTTTATATATGCCATCACAGGTACAACCACAGCGTTAACATTTATAAGCTGGGTATTTACAAAAGATTGGCCGTTAAACATTGGTGGTAAACCACATTTTGCTTTGCCAGCTTGGATACCAATAACTTTTGAACTTACAGTACTTTTTTCAGCAGTAGGTATGGTACTTACATTTTGTTATTTATGTCAATTATCACCATTCATTAAAAAGCATCATTTTAGCCCAAGGGCAACTGATGATCATTTTGTAATGGTAATAGAGTGTACGGATAAAACTAATGAAAGTGAGGTACAGAATTTTTTACAAAGTAATGGGGCTCAAGAAATAAACATACAAGTAGCTGAAACAGGTTGGTGGATTGGAAGATATGATAGGGAGCAAAAATTGTATAGAGAAGAATTAGGGTATTAAAATTAATAAGTAAACTCCAAATATTTTAAATAGCTTTTTTATACAAACTGTTTAATTTTTTGAAAGTAAATAGGCAAAAAATATACATTACAAATGAAATTACTTACACATATTTTACCTGCAGTAATGATAACAGCAATGGCTGTATTGGTTAGCTGCGATAGCAATAAAAAGCCAGGCAAAGTGTATATGCCAGATATGGCTTACAGCAGAGCCCAAGAAAGCTATGCATTAAGAGATAGTACAAAATTTACTGCAGATATGTATAATAAAGGCGGTGACAAAATATTTTACAACAACTTACCTCCTGCTGGTACAATTAAAAGAGGAGATTTATTTCCTTACACATTACCTAATGATAGTAACGGATATAAATTAAGTGCCACTGTTAGAAACCCTTTGGATAGCGTAGCATTGAGTAAAGCACAAATGGCAGAGGCTGGAAGATTATTTAATATTAATTGTGCTATTTGCCACGGAGCTACTGGTGTAGCTAATGGGCCAATAGCAACTGGTGGTTATGTAGGAGGTGTGGCAAACTTAACTGCAGATGCGTATATAAAAATGGCAGATGGAACCATGTTTCACTCTATAACGTATGGTAAAGGATTAATGGGAGGTTATGCATCGCAAGTTACCAAAGCACAAAGGTGGATGATAGTAAAATACATAAGAACATTACAACCAAAACCTGATGCCACTGGTACTAAAACAGATAGTACATCAACAGCAAAAAAATAATTTATTACCTATTCATTCATAAGTAATAAAACAACAAAAAGTATAACAAGTATTATTCAAAACAATATTTAGATGAGCAATTCTTTTCAATTACCAGCAAGCTACAAAAAATGGACGTGGGGGCTAATAGTAGCCGGTTTAATAGCTGTACTGTATGGTTTAATAGCCTTACACCCATTTACAGCACCTGCACATCATGGAGCTGAGGCCATAGGTGGCCATGCTGCAGAGGGTGCACATGATTTACATGATGGTACAAGGTTTTGGGCAGTATTGTTACAAAATAGTGTTTACTTTTTGCTAGTTGTAAATGCAAGTATGTTTTTTATATGTGTTAC
>JANMAV010000137.1:0-8432 GCA_031360055.1 Ferruginibacter sp. | reverse complement strand
TTCTTCTTTTTTGCACTCAACTAAAATGTAAGTGTCTTCACATTCATCGTCTCCATAAACAATAATGTCGGCTTCTTTGGTTTCAGAACCCATTTGCACTGAAACAAATTGCTGAATGCGGTTTACTGGATAGCGGTAATTGAGTACAAGTGATAAAAAAGTTTCAGCTTGTACCTTTTCTTCGGGGTTGTTATAACTCCTTTTTTTATTTTGATGGATATAAGTGATGAAGTTTTTCTCTTCGTCAAATTTTATTAGTTCTTTTTCAATGCCTGTATCTATTAAACTCATTCTGTTTTGGTATTGTAATTTATAAGGTCGCTAAGTTAAGTTTTATAATGTTGTTTGTTGCAATAGTCGCTGTCAAATTGCCAACTCTCCACTTGTAGGGTGGTGGGTGGGCTTGGTGTCGAGTATTGTTATTTGCTTATGTATTTTGTTGAAGCTGATAAGAATTCCGTCCGCTGGGGTGTGTGGGCTGTGCGTTGGCACAAGGCAGGCTCTTTTGCAAGGTTGGCTTTTGTGTGTCGGCTTTGTGTGCCTTGCAAATGTGCCTGACTTGGTGCTTTGGGTCGTGTCGGCAAAGTCATGGATGCTTAAATGTTTGTAGGATGTCGTTTAGGGTGACGTACAACTCATAAATATACGAATCTATTTAAATTATTTACAAAAAAAACCACCCATTTAAAAGGTGGTTTTTAAGTTTAAATTTGTATTAAGTGTGGCTAGTCTTTTGCACCTTCTTGCACAGGTTTTTCTTGTACTTTTTCAATGTTGGGTTTGCTGCCTGCATTGGTGTTTCTCATGTTTTTCCAGCTATTACCATCCCATAAAAAGGCTATGATAAACCAAACGAACAGTACTAAGGGCACACAAATAGTCATTATCATATTACGTACCTCATCGCCAAGGTGCATAAATACTGATACAATATAATATGCTTTTAATAATGTAAGCACACCAATTATAACTTTGGTACTTAGTATTGCAAAGTGGCTCATACCTTCTGCTTTAAAATACAAAAAATATCCTAAGGCTAGTTCAATTATAGTTAATAAAGATAATACCCAAAATATTTTCCATATTCTTCCTGTGCCTTCACTGTGTGCAGGGGCAAAAGTTATTTCGGGAGATATTGCGTTATGTTGGCTCATTGTAAGAAAGTATTGAGATTTTAGTATTGAGATTTTAGTATTGAGTATTGAGATTTTAGTATTGAGTATTGAGATATTAGTTTTTTAGTTTTTAGTTTTGAAGATGCAGGCTAAATTTAAAATATAATTATTGTTTTAGAATATAGCTTATCATTTACAACTCATGCCTTGTTCCCCCTTCGGGGGCAGGAGGTTTTTATACCAAATAAAAACACAAGAAAACAAAAACCCATACTAAATCAACAAAATGCCAATATAAACCTGCTTTTTCTATCATTTCGTAATGGCCTCTTTGGTCAAAATGGCCAAGCTTTGTTTTTATGTACATAATTACATTTATAACTACACCGCTAAATACGTGAAAACCATGAAAACCTGTAATACCAAAAAAGTAACTTCCAAATGCCGGTCTACCTACATGGTTTACATGAAACTCAGCATTACTACTTATGGTTTTTATTAACTCTGCATCGGTAGCTGTAACTGCGTTGTGTGCTTCGGCGCCGCCGTGGTGTAATGTACCTGCAATGTTTACTAATTGCTCATGTGGTGTTTTTTGTAATGCTGCTAAAACCGCCTCGTGGTTGGCTGCCATACCCCAAGGGTTTGCACTTGCTGTAGTAGGCATTACTGATAAGGTACCATCATTTAATAAGGCTACATGCTCTCCTGTAAGTAAATGGGTCCACTCCCAAGCCTGGCAGCTTAAAAATGCAAAGCCACCAATAATAGTTAAAATCATGTATTTTTCTACACCTTTTTTATTCATATTATGCCCTTCGTGCACAGCTAAAACCATGGTTACAGAACTAAATATCAATATAAATGTCATTAAACTTACAAATGCCAACGGCAAATTTGCATGGCCTGCAAATGGAAATGAGTTAAACACCTTATTGGGATCTGCCCAATCATTTACACTAAAACGTATGGTACCATAACTAATAAGAAAAGCCCCAAATGTAAAGGCATCGCTCATTAAAAAGTACCACATCATTACTTTACCATAACTGGCATTAAACGGGCTTTTGCCACCGTTCCACCATTTTGTACCTGCCGGTATTGCTGCTGTTGACATATCTAGTATTGAGTATTAAGTATTGAGTATTGAGACATCAGTCATTGTACTCCTTACATTTTTTCTTCTAGGGCTTTGCCCTAGGTTATAAATAATTAACCCCTTGGGGATTTTAAAATTTAACTACATTGGTTACCTCATACCCACCTCTGCCCCTACTAAAATAGAGGCAAGCAAAAAGAGGAGCTATTTTATCATCAATAAAAAAACCAATAAATACAACCAAAGTATATCTACAAAGTGCCAATACGTACTCATTAACTCTACTGGTACTATGCTGTAGTTTTTTTTGGTGCTTAAAAATGCTTGCAAACTCATTACCAACAACGCTACTACGCCACCCACCACATGCAACGCATGTAAACCTACAATCACAAACAAAAACGAATAAGATACGTTGCCTTGCAATGTAATGCCTTTACCCCACAATTGCTGAAAGCCTATAATTTGCAAACCTATAAAAATTAAACCTAAAACCAACGTTGCTGCCATTAAACTTCTGTAACGGCTCATGGCTCTTTGGCTAAAGCTTTTTTGTGCCAACCATAATGTTGTACTACTAAATACGATGATGGCAGTACTATACCAAAATGCAATAGGTAAATCAAAAGTTTGCCAATTGGCTTGGTTGCGTTTTACAATGTAAGCACTTGTAAGCCCAGCAAACATCATTAATATACTACCTATACCCACCCACAAAGTAAATTTGTGAGGGTGTAATTTGCTTCTTTTATTTTCTATCGCCACTGTTGTCATTTCAAAATTGTTATTCTATTTGGCAAGTCAATTATTAATTATTGATCAAAAAAAAGTTATGATTTTAACTATAAATTTTCATTACTTATTTTACTACTTTTCATTAAATTATTGGGTCACTATTTTATCTGCCCACAAACTTAAAAAAACAATCATTAAATAAAAATATGATCCAAACATTACTTTTCTTGCTGCAGCTTTATCCATTTTTATAAAAAGCATTATGCTTAAAAATACCATACTTATGTTACATGCCAGTACTATCCACATACTTGTTACGCCTGTTAAATGATAAAAATAAGGCAGAATGCCTATTGGTATCATCATAGCGCTATACATAATTGTTTGTATAGCAGTAAATTTTGTTGGGCCCTTATCAGTTGGTAGCAGTTTAAAACCTGCTTTGCTATAATCTTCGTGTGCCAGCCAAGCTATTGCCCAAAAATGGGGAAACTGCCATAAAAACTGAATTGCAAATAACACCCAACCACCCACTGAAAAATTATCAGTTGCAGCTACCCAGCCAATTAAACAAGGTAAAGCTCCAGGTATTGCTCCAACTAGAACCGCTACAGAGTTTACTTTTTTTAAGGGTGTATAAATAAACCCATATATAAATAAACTTGCCAACCCTACTAATGCACTATTAAGGTTAAAAAAATACCACATCATCCCTACTCCTACTGCAGCAGTTATAAACGCAAACCAATACCCTTCACTCACACTCATTCTACCACTAGCAATTGGCCTTTTAGCCGTACGTAACATTAACGCATCAGTATCTTTTTCCAACACTTGGTTAATGGTATTGGCACTGCCAGTAATACATAAACCTGCTATAAAAAGTAAAAGAACTAACAACATTGGGTGCAACGTAAATCCTGCATTTTGGTATGGTGCTATTAAAAAACTTACCACCGTACTAAACACAACCATAAAACTCAAAGTGAATTTTATAAGTTGAAAATAATCTTTAACCTTACTTGCAATGGCAAATGAATTAGATTGCTTTGTTGAACTATTTTCTAATGTATTCATTAACCTTTATTATTTTGTTTCTCACAAAGTTGCAAAGATTGTAAAGAAACAAAGAAGAACATAATTTTTTTCACACGGCGAAACAAAGATAACGGCGGAATAGCGTTGCTGTATTTCATTAGCACATTAGCTTATTAGCCAATTAGTAAATTAATGACTCTCCTCATCATCCCCCACAGGTACGTTCTGTGCTATGAAATCTGTACCGTTTTTATTATCTTTTGCATAATCGTACGGCCAACGGTGTACTTCTGGTATTTCTCCAGGCCAGTTACCATGCCCTGGGCGTAGAGGTGTTGTCCACTCCAAGGTTGTTGCATTCCAAGGGTTAAGATCTGTTACTTTTCTACCTTTCCAAATGCTGTAAAAGAAATTAATAACAAATAACAATTGAGCTGCAAAAACAATCATAGCTACAACACTTATAAACTCATTTAAACCACCAAACATTTTAAATGATTCCCAATTTTGAAAGTCATAATATCTACGTGGCATACCTGCCAAACCCTCATAGTGCATTGGCCAAAATATGAGGTAAGCACCAACTATAGTTATCCAAAAGTGAATGTATGATAGGGTATTATTTAAAAACCTACCAAACATTTTTGGATACCAGTGATATACACCAGCAAACATTCCAAAAAATGATGCAACACCCATTACTATGTGAAAGTGAGCAATTACAAAATAGGTATCATGTAAGTGAATATCTAACGCTGAGTTACCTAAAAATATACCTGTTAAACCACCACTAATAAACAAACTAACAAAACCTATTGCAAATAACATAGCTGGTGTAAATCTTATATTACCTCTCCATAATGTTGTAAGCCAGTTAAATACTTTGATAGCACTAGGTACAGCTATTAATAAAGTAAGTAATACAAAAACAGAACCCAAGAAAGGGTTAAGCCCAGTTACAAACATGTGGTGAGCCCAAACTAAAAAGGCTAATATAGTAATGGCAAACATAGAGCCTACCATAGCCATGTAACCAAAAATAGGCTTACGACTGTTAACAGATAAAATTTCGGAACTCATACCCATTGCTGGCAGTAAAATAATATATACTTCGGGGTGACCCAAAAACCAAAATAAATGTTGAAATAAAATGGCACTACCACCTTCGTTTGGCAATACTTTACCTGCTACTACTATATCACTTAAAAAGAAAGATGTACCTAAGTTTCTATCAAACAATAACAATATAGCACCTGATAATAATACCGGGAAAGATAATACACCTAATACTGCAGTGAAGAAAAATGCCCAAATGGTTAATGGCATCCTTGTCATACTCATGCCTTTTGTACGCATGTTAAGTACGGTAGTTATATAATTTAAACCACCTAGCAATGATGATACAATAAATAAAGCCATACTCACCAACCACAAATCCATCCCAATCTTACTACCGGATGAGGCATCACCAAGTGCACTTAATGGTGGGTAAATTGTCCATCCACCACTTGCAGGCCCTGTTTGTACAAATAGGCTACTCATCATTACTATAGAAGCCATAAAAAAGAACCAATAGCTCAAACAGTTAAGCAATGGAGATGCCATATCTCTTGCACCTATTTGTAATGGAATAAGAAAGTTTGAAAATGTACCACTCAAACCTGCCGTTAAAACAAAAAACACTAAAATAGTACCATGCATAGTTACTAAGGCATAATAAAACTCTGGAGCAATTTTACCACCTTTAGCCCAATGTCCCAATAAATCTTCCAACCAAGGAAAAGTAGTATTTGGGTAACCTAATTGTAGTCTGAAAATTACAGAAAATAACCCTCCAATAATAGCCCAAATAATACCAGTAACTAAAAATTGTTTAGATATAGTTTTATGATCTAAACTAAAAACGTATTTTGATATAAATGTTTCTTTGTGGTGATGATCATGATGTGCATCATGTGCTATATGAACACCTTCCTGTATCACTGCTGCTTCGTTTCCAATTATTACGTTGCTCATTGTTATGTTTTTTATTAAATTTTATTATTTTTTTACTACTGCAGCTAGTGCTTGTTTTGTTGTATCAGAAGTTGCTGCAGGTTTATTTGGATCTTTATCCGGGTAAAAAGTAAAATATTCAGCTTTTTGGCTTTCTACCCATTTTTTATAGTCTTCTGGCTTTTCAACAATAATGGTACCTCTCATGCTAAAATGTGACGCTCCACAAACCTGATCACAACTAATTTCATATACAAAATTTGCGTTTCCTGTTCTCACCTTCATATCTTCAGTTGTATACTGAGGTGTAAACCATAGAGTAGTTGGTATACCGGGTACGGCATCCATTTTCATTCTAAAATGTACCAATCCTACATCATGTATCACATCTTGTGCACCAATTACCAATTTTACTGGTATGCCAACTGGTAGGTGCATTACATTTGTATGTATGTCATCTAAAGCATTTACGTCTTCAAAATCTACCCCTAGTGTATTGCCCGATGGCTTGTTGTATAAGCGATAATTTTTCTTGCCAAAAATACCATCTTTACCGGGGTAACGCATTTCCCATGCAAATTGGTGGCCTGTAATTTCTACCGTAATATGGTTTGCAGGTGGCTCACCAGTAATTTTAAACCAGTTAATTAAACCAAATACTACCAATATGGTTAAAAATATGGCAGGTACTGTTGTCCACAATAATTCAAGTTTAGTGTTGTGTGGAAAAAAGAATGCTTTTTTGCCTTCTTTTTCTTGATATTTAAATGAAAACCAAAATAATAATATTTGAGTAATGATGAAGATAAATCCTGTTACACCAATGGTTAGGTATAACATAAAATCTATTTTTTCGCCTTCAATAGATGCTGACCCTTGAGGAAACAAAGTTTTTTTAAAGTACCATTCGTTGCAAACATAAACACCTATTAAGCCAAATATTAAAAATGCAACTAATAAAAAACCATTTATTTTGTTGGTTTGTTTACGGGTAACATCTTCGCCTTTTAAAACGCTTACGTACTCACTTGCTTTTGCAATTTGAAATATGATAACATATATCATTACTACAATGGCAATAACTATTAATCCGTTCATTGTTTAATTTTTACTCGAAGTCTATTTTGTTAATAATGGACTTCCATTTAAAACTATTATTATTTATACAGCTCAAATTTATATTCCTACTTGTTTCAATTTGTAAACTTCAAAACAAATATTTTGAAATTATTTTACAAAAACTAACCAAACATTTTGAAATATATACGAGACTAGTTCTACTATTAGAATATACGAGCTCAACTTTTCTTACACATAATTCTAATTATTATACAAAATTATTACCTATTTGCTCCTGTACTTATCGCATTAAGGAAATTAACTTTTTATGTGTGGTGTATCATACTTTCTTTAAGGAAAGGATGATTTTTTTGAACTAAGCTATTTTTTGTAAAATATCTTCCTACACCCCACATAATAACACCTACAAATAAGCAGCCTACACCGAATTCAAAAGGCATTAACTCCGCTTTATCTTTAAGTGTACCTGGCATTATCATTTGGTAAAAATCTATCCAATGGCCAAATATTATTAATACAGCTACAAATGTTACTGTTGTCCAATTACGTTTTGCACCTTTTCTCATAAGCAATAATAATGGGCCCAAAAAGTTTACTACTATGTTAAAAAAGAACAATCCATAATATGGGCCTTTTTGAGTAGCTGTCCCTATTCTATCAACAAAATATCTAGTTTCTTCTGGTTGGTTACTGTACCAAATAAGCATGTACTGATCAAACCAAAGGTACATCCAAAACACACTAAAGGCAAACATAAACTTACCAATATCATGCAAATGCTCTTCGGTTACATATTCTAATTCTCCCCTATTTTTTAGGTAGATAATGAATATAGCTATTAAAGATAAACCCGATACAAATGTGCTTGCAAAGGTATACCAACTGTACATGGTGCTGTACCAATGAGGATCAATACTCATTAACCACAACCACGGCACTGTAGAGCCTACTGATAAACCAAAAAATACAATATAATAAGATGCATACGTAAAATTGGTATCTATCCATTTCTTAGATTGTACCAAGTCCATTGCTGGTGCATCGTCAGTTTTTAAGCTTAATGATCTCATTTTACGGCCTAAAAGTATCCACAATAATATTGATAAACCAGACCATACTAAGAAAAAAGTAGGGTTTAAAAAACCATGCTTACCATTTAATATTTTGTCGAAATTGGAAGAGTTTTTATCATATAAACTATTATCTAACCAGTGATAAATATCAGTACGGCCACCAAGTACTATAGCCAATAAAATTACAAAAGTAATTAGCCCTAAAATTGGTACAACACTAGATATTGCTTCAGGCACTCTTTTCATAGCAACTTGCCAGCCACCCATAGCTAAGGTAGTAACACATATAAAAAACAT
>JANMAV010000132.1:0-8336 GCA_031360055.1 Ferruginibacter sp. | reverse complement strand
AAAATAAAAAAATTATATATTAGAACTAACGTAAACTTTAGTGCAGGCTACAGTAAATTTGTTGAATTTATTAACAACGTAAAAAGCAACTCAACCAATAGCAATTATGGTTTATCATTATATTTTAGTAAAGAAAAAGATAAAAAATACGATGTAAGCATAAGTGGCGATATTAATTATAACAACCAAACCACTAGCCAAAACGCAACAAAAAATAATTATTTCAGCAATAATTATGCAGCAAATGCCACAATATATTACAAAAAAGCATGGTCATTAAGCTCTGATATAAATTATTACAGCAGACAAAAAACTGCTCAACTAAAAAGTATAAACAATACCTTACTCAATGCAAGTATACAACGTACTTTTAAGAAAGATGAGTATACGGTTTATTTAAAAGTTAGGGATATTTTAAACCAAAATATTGGTGTAGATAGAAATTATTATAATCAAACTTTTACTGAAACTAGAAACGATAGACTTAAAAGATATTTTTTACTGGGCTTTACTTGGAACTTTAAAAATAAAGCAGCAAAAGCAAAATAACATTTATGAAAAAAATAATAATATTTTTATTAGCCATAATTACAAGTAATTTGTTATTGGCTCAAACATTTATAAACAAAGCCAGTATTGAGTTTGAAGTAAAATCAAACATAAAAAAAAACATGGGCAATAATGTTTGGGAAGAAGCCATGAAAGATAAACTACCAACTTTTAAAACAGGCTATTATAACTTTATTTTTGCTGATAACAAAAGCATTTACAAATTTAGCAAATGGAATGAAAATGATAAAATGCCTGACTACATGAAAAAAGATGATGAAACTTCAGTTTATTACACTGATTTTACAACTGGGAAAATTAATGTAGCAAAAACAAAATTTGGAACCACTTTTAATATAGAAGATACAATAACACATTTAGATTGGCAGCTTACTACAGAAAGTAGAAACATAGCAGGATTTAATTGTAGAAAAGCAGTAGCCAAAATTTTTGATAGCGTATATGTATTTGCATTTTATACGGATGAAATTATGATTCCTGGTGGGCCATGCTCTATACAAGGTTTACCAGGTATGATATTAGGTGTAACTATTCCCAGATTATTTACATCATACATTGCAACAAAGGTTACAGTTAATGATGTGCCTGTACAAACAATAGTACCTACCGTAGCCAAAAAATATTACACTAATGGTTTTTTACAAAAAACAATTTTAGATAGAACAGCAGACTGGTATAGTAATGATGATGGTAATGAAGAGAACAAACAACAAAAAAATAGATTCATTTGGAGTGTGATGTTGTAATAATGAATATGTACGTATTTATTTTTTTACTTTAGTGGGTAATTTTATTGCCTTGTTTTTATAAAATAATTGAGGACACATAAAATTTTTATTTTACAAAAAAATGCCACCATTAAAATAAACGGTGACATTTTATATACTAAGAACATTTTATTAAAAGCGAAAAAAAACTAACTCTAAAATTTATTAAAAAATATTTTTTGTAAAATCATTTAATGTTCAATTTATCAAGCAACGCTTGGCTGAGTGCTGCTTTTGGCACAACCAAGCTAATTGTATTTATAGCAAAATAAGATTCAGAAACATTAATGTAGCCTTTGTAAGGGCCTACTGCACCCCACGAATTTTTTACCAAAAAGAATGATTTACCTGCTTTGTTTTTTTCGAGCCCTACAATGTGCATCAAATGATCATCTTGAGTAGTTAAATTTTCAAATAATCGTTGCCTAATTTCAACTCCATTTTTACCTTCTGGCAAATTATATGATGAGTCTTTACTAATTCTAGCTCCAATAGGTACATTTAAAGCTACACCATTATTTTGAGAAAAACCATTATTGCTTACATCGGCATCCCACAAAATGGTATACCCTGTTTTAATGGTATTTTTAGTAAGTTCTAACATTTCTGCTAGGGGTAAATTATAGTATGAGCCATTACTGTAATTATCAGGCACACTTAAAATAAATGGGCTGTAGTATGGATGATCAGTAAATGAAGTTATGTTTACATATTCATCTGCATTAAATTTTAAAAAGTCTTTTGCAAATGATTTTGGCGTATATACTTTACCCTCGTATTTAAAATCAGTTGGTGGGTTACCAATGTAGGTATCAAGAATTTTATTTACATAAGCTTTCCAATTTTCTACCTCTCCACTTGAGTTAGCTGAATTTTGTTGATGTACAATTAGTGTATCTAAATATGTTTTTAAGGCAGTTAACAACTCTGCATGGTTGTATGTATTGCTACCATTTGGCAACCCTGAAAAAACTTTTTCAGGCATTGCACCATAGGTAGCTATTGCTCTAACAACATCATGCCCCAAACCACCCTCACTTAACTGAGCCTTGCCTTGACGTAAATAATAATTTTTTGCTTTTTCAAAATATATATTTCTTACCGTATACATTTCACTTAAATCTACTTGCACATTATTAGCTTTAATAAATTGGCTTTCAATTAAAGATGTACCGCTAAAACACCAGCAAGTACCAGTTTGTCCTTGGTTTTTTACAATAGTGGCAGCATTTACTTTATCTATAAATAACTCCATACTGCTAGCTGGGTTAGTTATAACTGCAGTAGGTTCTACTATTCTATTTACCGGTTTACTCGATTCTCTATCAGCTTGTGCAAAACCTGTTACAAAAAAATGGCAAAGAACGGATAAGATTAAAAATTTTTTCATGACGTAATTTAATTTAAAATATTTTTTTAATAATTTATTGTGCAATTAAAGTTATCCATACTTACACCAAGTGTACTGGCTGCTGCGTTACTCAACCTAATTACTAGGTTATCGTTCTGTTTTAAATCTGGTATTACATCCAATACTTTAGCATATACAATTTTACCATTTGCAGGGTTTGTAATTTTTACTATTGAACCCTGAGGTGCATCGTTATGAAGGCAATAAAATTTACCATCATTAAAACCACTAGTACTTTTAAATACACCTGCCACACCTGTTTGGCTTTTATTGGTTGGTTTGTAAGATGCTTTAAATATACCAGTACCTAAATCTTTTATAGGCATATTATCTTCTATACTATTTTCTGCTTCTGTAATAGTTACAATTGGTTGTTCAATGGGCTTTTCTGTAACAACTGCAGGTTTTGTTGGTATTTCTAAAACTACTGGCTTTTTTAAAGGTATTGCAATTGTTTTCGGTTCTTCTTTTACGTTTACAATTTCTTGCTCAGGCTTAGATTCTATAGCAGTTTGCTTTGTGTTGCTTATTGTTAAACTATTATTTGCTTTTTTAGTAATTATGTACCCTACTATTAAATTACTACCAACGCTTAAAGACTCCCCTTTTATATTATTCCACACTTTTAAAGTAGCTACAGAAACATTGTTATATTTTGTGCTAAGTTGTGTTAGTGTTTCTTTTGCACCTACGGTATGATAAACAGGTATAGCTACCTCATCAGCTGCAGTTTTGTTAGTTTGTACAAAATTTGAAGGCTTTAACGGCACTCTAATAGTTTGCCCAATACTTAAGCCATTTTGTAGTGTTAAATTATTGTAAGGTGCTATTTCTTTAGGGCTAATGTTGTATTGCCTACCAATGCTATAAAAATTTTCTTTCGCAGTTGCAATATGTACTGTATATAAATTATTTGTAGTTCCTTGTACCATTACATTTGCTTCTTGGGCAAAACAAAAGGTAGGAAGCATCATTAATATAATGATTACGTTTTTCATGGTTTAAAATTTAAAGCTAAAAGAATGTTTGCAAAGATGCATAAATGCTATCATTAAAATTGCATAAAAATGTTTAAAAATTGATTATGATTTTAACAAATTTTTTATACAGTTGGCAGTTTATTCATAAGTTATTATTATTTCCACTCTCCTATTTGTAGCCCTACCAATAGCTGTGCTATTATCTGCAATTGGCAAACTGTCTCCTTTACCTTCGGTACTAATTACAAATAAATTATTTTTTAATTCATTACTTAAAAATTTTTTTACTGAAATAGCTCTTTGTTGTGATAATGTAATGTTGTGCAAAATTGTACCCTTGTTATCAGTATGGCCAATAACATGAACACTCAATATATTTTTTGTTGAAAAAGATTGCAACATGGATTGTAGTTTTTGAACAAAAACAGGTTTTATATTTGCTTTATCGTTTTCAAAAAATACAGCTGGTATTTGTAAAGTATCTTTCTTTACTAATACAAAAGGGTTAATAAGCACTTGTTCAGTATGCCTCAAATTTTGTGCAAATAATTTTTCTACATTTTTTTTGTAGTCATTACATAAAGACATTGATTGTACTGGCTTAAAAACTATATCATCAATAAAATAAAAAACATCGCCTCCTTTGTTCATTCTTTGGTAGGCATCATACTCATATTTTTGCTTACTCACATTCCCTATTAAACAATATTTTTCATTACCAGTTGCGGTATAAATAGTTTCTACAAAGTTCCATCCTGCAAGCTCATTTACAATATCTTCTTTATTGATATGGATACTCGTTTTAACTGAATCTGCATTAAATGTTTGTGTTGTAAATTCTTTATCGCTAAACACAAAGTCAATACCATAAAAGCTTTTAGCCGCTGTATTTATGTAAAATGATAATTTATATTGTTTATCTTTTTGTAAACTACAACAAAACAATGTATATACTTGTTGGCGCTGTGCTATTGGTTTATATAAGTTTTCAATGGGCAGTATAAGTAAATCTTTTCCACTAAAAGGATTGGGTACTATTTTATTATATATTAGAGGAGTGGCTGCTGGCTTTATATAAAACCATGCTTCTGGTGAACAGTCTTGATGGTACTCAGTACAATTATTTAAAATTTCAAAATCGGCATTAGCAAACAAATTTTGGCTTTGCACTGTTGAATTTGCAAATGCTTGTACAATAAAAAATATAACAATAGATTTTATAAAAATTTCATTTTTAAAAGACAACAACATCAATAAATTTACAAACACATTTGTTATTGATACCTTAAAATTTAGGTAGATTTTACTTCTGCACATAAATCCTGCAATACTTTTTTTGCATCTCCAAAAAGCATGGCAGTTTTAGGCTTAAAAAACAATTCATTTTCAATACCTGCATAGCCCGGTTTCATACTTCGTTTATTTACTATTACATTTTTTGCAAGCTCAACCTCTAGTATGGGCATACCATAAATAGGAGAACTTGGATCGTTTTTAGCAGCTGGATTTACCACATCATTTGCTCCTAGTATTAAAACAACATCTGTATTTTTAAAGCCATCATTTGCTTGTTCCATCTCTTCTAATTTTTCATAAGCCACATCAGCTTCTGCCAACAATACATTCATGTGGCCTGGCATACGACCTGCAACTGGGTGTATGGCGTATGTAACTTCTACTCCTTTATCGTGTAATATTTTTTCAAGTTCGTGGCAGGTATGCTGTGCTTGTGCCACTGCTAGGCCATAACCTGGCACTATTACTACTTTTTTTGCATAGGTCATTAACATGGCAGCATCACTAATGGTTACCTCTTTATAGTCTCCACTTTGTGCTGCATTAGCACCTGTTAATTGGCTACCACCCCAATTACCAATAATAACATTTAGTAAACTTCTGTTCATTGCCTTGCACATAAGCACAGTTAGTAAAGTACCAGCAGCACCTACCAATATGCCTCCTGTAAGCATGGCGTTATTTGCATATAAAAAGCCCCCACAAGCAGCAGCTACACCCGTAAGGGAATTTAGTAAAGAAATTACAACAGGCATATCTGCACCACCAATTGGTAATACAAAAAATACACCATACAAAATGGCTAAGCTAAATGTTGCATAAAAATAAGTAGGTGCCATAACCGGCTCTACGTTGTATGTTACCATTGCAGCTGCAACAGTAATTATTAATAAAATGAGGTTAAATATATGTTGCCCTTTAAAGCTGAAATCATTTAATTTTCCACTAAGTTTAAGATAGGCAACAATACTGCCTGCAAAAGATATGCTACCTATTACCAATCCCAAAACAATAGCAATGTAGTGGCCCATTGGTATTGCTGCACCTTTTAAATGGTTAAACTCAATTAAAGAAATTAACATGGCACATGCACCACCCATACCATTAAAAAGACTAACCATTTCAGGCATTTGTGTCATTTTTACTTTACGGCTACTTACTGCACCTAAAACGCCACCAACGGCCAATGCGGCAAACATATACCCCACATTATGCAAATATTGCCCTTTAGCATCTTGGTACAAAAAGATAGTACCAATAATGGCAATACCCATACCAGCAGCAGCTATTAGGTTTCCCTTTCTTGCAGTTTCAGGGTGTGAAAGCAATTTTAAGCCTAAAATAAAAGTAACAGAAGCAATAAGATATATAAGGGTAAGAAACATAAGGTAATTGATAATTTATTTTAATGAATAGTTTATTAATGAATAATTAATAATGTTTTAAAATCGGAACTTTTTATAAAATAACATGCATAATAATTTTAGTGTGAAATTTTTACATGCTTAAATATTTTTTTTGTCAATTTCTTTTTAACAAAGTTCTTTTTTAATTGCCCAGTTCCTCTTGCCAAATTTGAATACCCAACTGCCAACTGCTACTTACCCACTACCTTTTTTTTCTTAAACATTTCCAACATTCTATCTGTAACAACAAAGCCACCTACAACATTTAATGTACCTAATAGTACTGCTAAAAATCCTAAAATTAATGCTATATAATTTTCAGCATCAGCTTGGCCCATAACAATTAAAGCCCCTATAATTACTACACCATGTATTGCGTTAGCACCACTCATTAGCGGTGTGTGCAGTACGCTAGGCACCCTACCAATAACTTCTATACCTAAAAAAACCATTAAAATAACCATATAAATTATTTGCTGGTTGTGATAAAAAAAAGGTAGTATTTGTTCCATCAGATAATAATTTTTAGTGTAATAATATTATTTTTAGATTGTTTGTTAGATGTTGATGCTTATTTTTTTTGTTTAACAGATTAAGCAAATTAGAGTTTTTAAAAGTATTTTAACTCCCTCAATTATTTACTAATTCCAACACCCTCTCATTTACAACAACTCCTCCGTGTGCTACACAAGTACCCTTCACCAAATCATCATCAAAATTTAGATGTAGTGCACCTTCTTTTGTAATAATTAATTGCAAAAAATTGAATATGTTTTTTCCGTATAATTTACTGGCATCGCTTGGCATATCTGCTGCAAGTTGGCTGTTGCCAACAATGGTAACTCCATGTATTAAAACAGTTTCATTGTTTTTTGTATGATCTGTATTACCCCCGGTAGATGCTGCTAAATCAATAATTACGCTACCATTTTTCATGGTTGCTATCATAGCACCAGTAATTAAAATTGGTGCTTTTTTGCCAGGTATAGCTGCAGTGGTAATTATAATATCTGCTTTAGCTACACTTTCTGCAATTTTAGCTTTTTGCCTTATCATAAATTCATCTGATTGTTCAACTGCATACCCACCTGCTTTTGCTGCATCTGCCGCACCTTCAACTTCTATAAACTTTGCTCCTAAACTCATAACTTCCTCTTTTACTTGAGGCCTAGTATCAAAAACTTCTACCACTGCTCCCAACCTTTTTGCTGTAGCAATAGCTTGCAAGCCAGCAACACCGGCACCTAGTATAAGCATTTTGGCAGGTGGTATACTACCTGCAGCAGTCATAAACATTGGGAAATATTTAGGAAATAAATTAGCTGCTAACAAAATGGCTTTATACCCAGCAATATTTGCTTGGCTGCTTAATACATCCATACTTTGTGCCCTAGTAGTACGGGGCAGCATATCTATACTAAAAATTGTAAAATCTTTTTTTGATAAGGCATTAATTTCTGCGGCATTAAATAAGGGTTGATAAAAGCCAAACAATATTTTGGCTTTGCTTATGTCAATATCTGCATCAGTAAGTGCATGAATGCTTAATATAATATCTGCTTGTTGAAGTGCTTCATTTCTAGAAACAATAGTGGCACCTTCTGTAACATATTTATCATCAGTTGCAAATGCTTTTAAACCTGCACCCTGCTCCACAACTATTTGTACATTAATTTTTAATAATTGAGCCATATGTTCTGGCAGCAATGAAACTCTATTTTCAAATTGTGGCTCTTTTAGTACAGCTATAATCATGAATTTTGCTTTAGAAGTTTATTTTAAAAAGTATAAACAATTATTAGATTTAATACAGTAAATATTATTATGTGTTTTGTTTTAGAGGATATTTTTAATGGTTAATTTTAGTAAAACATACTTACCTCAATACATTACCAATTAAAAGCAA
>JANMAV010000223.1:0-11733 GCA_031360055.1 Ferruginibacter sp. | reverse complement strand
CCAGCCTGATTTTGTAGAATCAAATACAAGCCCTGAATTTGTCATTGTTCCATTGTGTACTATTTGAATATCATTTTCGAGTTCACCATAAAAGATTTTACCCGGATCTGAGAGTCCTATTTTAAGCAAATAAGTTCCTTGATTCATATTTTGTGGCAATTGAATTGAATGGTTAATACAAAAATTTCCTTTTGCTAGATTTGGGGTATAAGAATTTGAATGCCCAGGTGAAAAAAATGCCAATGGTAAATATTCATTATTAAATAATCTTACCTCAACATTAATAGGCAAATCCTCATCTATATTTCCTTCTATTTCAAGATTTAAAATTGCATCAGAATTTAACTCTAAATAATTGGTTTTGTTACCGTTAATTTTAATTGACTTAATTTCCATTCTGTTGTCTTTGGAAATAAAGTTTATGAGTGATACACTATTTGTGTCTTTTTGGTTTAGATAATCTGACACAATGTTATCTATACTTCCTTCATCTGTTAATAATCCGTTTTTAAAAAGTAATCCAGTATCACAAATTCTTTTTAGTGCTGCCATATTATGACTTACAAACAAAACAGTTCTACCATCTTTCTCACTCACATCTTTCATTTTGCCCAAAGCTTTTTTTTGAAACTCTACATCACCAACTGCAAGTACTTCATCAACAATTAAAATTTCGGGTTCTAAATGAGCAGCTACACCAAATGCAAGCCGTACATACATACCGCTACTATAGCGTTTTACGGGTGTATCTATGTAACGTTCTACACCTGCAAAGTCCACAATTTCATCAAATTTATTTTTTATTTCCTGCTTCGTCATGCCTAATATAGCACCGTTTAAAAAAATATTTTCTCTACCACTAAGCTCAGGGTGAAACCCTGTACCTACCTCTAACAAACTGGCTATACGACCTTTTATTTTTATACTGCCTGTTGTAGGTGTTGTTGTTTTGCTTAATATTTTTAGGAGGGTGCTTTTGCCTGCACCATTTCTACCAATAATGCCTAACACCTCACCTTGCTTTACTTCAAAATTTATATCTTTCAATGCCCACACATAATCACTATCGCCTTTATTTGCTCTGTCGTTTGTTTCGCCAATTTTTAAATAAGGGTTTTCTTTGCCAAGTGCTTTATGCCACCATTTGTTAACATCATGTGCTAATGATCCAGTGCCCACACTACCAAGGCGGTATTGCTTGGAAATATTTTCTACTTTAATTATTGTACTCAATGTTTATTTTAAACTGTTGGTAAAAAGTAATTGTAATTTAAAATTTATTTAATTCTTTTAACCTCTCCATCTTCTAAACTATACTCTTGCCCGGTATTGTTACAGATGGCATTCCCTCTTTCTTCAAAAATTAAGCTTGTACCAAACTCCCCTACCCAACCTATTTGCTTTGCTGGGTTACCTACTATAAGGGCATAATTTTTTACGGGTTTGGTAATTACTGCACCTGCACCTATCATAGCATAACTGCCTATTTGATTACCACAAATAATGGTAGCATTTGCACCAATGGTTGCTCCTTTTTTTATAAGCGTAGGCTTAAACTCGGTTTTACGTTCTATAAAACTTCGTGGATTTATAACATTTGTAAATACCATGCTTGGGCCAAGAAAAACATCATCTTCACATATAACCCCTGTATATATAGAAACATTGTTCTGCACCTTCACATTACTTCCTAGCAATACAGAGCTTCCTATAAATACATTTTGACCAATAATGCAATTGTTACCAATAACAGCGCCGGGCATTACATGGCTAAAATGCCATATATTGGTTCCATCGCCAATGGTTACGTTGTTATCTATTATTGCAGTTGGGTGTATTGTTAAGCTCAAATTAAATTAGTAGATGATTTGATTATAGTTGATTGTTGATGATTGTTGGTCAGAAAATTAACTCATTATTTTAACTCAGATTTTTAGCAATAATTTATTAAAACATATAAAGGTTCCATACATGTTGTAATTATAATTTTAATGGAAACTAAATCACTTTCGTTTATAAAATTATTCATTACGGCTATTTCTATTTCTGTTTCATACAATGATTCTCTTGCTATACGTAAAAACTGTATCCTTTTTATAATTTCTTCCACAACCCTCAGCTAAATTACTTGGTACTGATACAGCAGCTCTTTTTAATTGAGAACTAAGTGCATATATTTCTTTTTTTATAAAAAGTTTTGGCTAAAATATATAATTCTTTAACTAGCTGCATGGAATGCTTTCAAACTTTTAAATTTTTATAAGATGCCTTTAAAACTTTAATGAGTAAAAAATTATTATCTACCAACTATAAAACAAAACTATCATCTACCAACTATCAAAAAAAATCCTACACAGTGTCCATAAAACTCCTTTCTACTTTATTAAAAATAATTAACCCTACAAATAAAGTTATGATTATAAATATACCGCTGTACAATAAATGCATTGGCTCAAAACTTCCTTTAGCAAAAAGTGCATATCTAAATGTTTCTACAATTGGTGTTAGTGGATTGTATAAAATTACCCATTCGTAACTTTTTCCTTTTAAAAAAGATAATGGATATGCTACAGGTGTAGCATACATTAGTAGTTGAACTGCAAAGGAAATAAGCACTGCAAAATCTCTATATTTTGTTGTTAGAGATGATATGATAATTCCTAAACCTAAGCCCAAACCTGCCATCAACAATACTAAAACAGGTATTAATAACCAAGTGCTGCTTATGTAAAAATTACCATCTTTTATACCATAAAAAATAAGCACAGCTAACAACAAAATAAACTGAATTGCAAATTTTATAATATTACTTAATACAACACTAAGCGGTAAAACCAACCTAGGAAAATACACTTTACCAAAAATACCAGCGTTTGCTACAAATGTATTAGATGTTGCAGTAAGGCAGCTGCTAAAATAATTCCAAATTGTGAGTCCACTCATATAAAATGGTATAGCGTTAATACCATCTGTACTAATACCAGCAATACCTGTAAATACCATTAAAAAAACAACAGTTGTAAATATTGGTTGTATAAAATGCCACAATGGGCCTAATATGGTTTGCTTATACTGTGCAGCAAAATCTCTTTTTACAAAAAGAATTAGTAAATCTCTATAGCGCCATACTTCTTTTAGTTTTAAATTTAAAAGTTTTGCATTTGGCTCTATAATTTCATCCCACTTTTGTATATCGTTTTGCTGCTGCATTAAATTATTGAACTAAAATATTGTAAAGTTTTTCTTTATAAGTATTGTAACTAAAATTATTATTTAGCAGTAATTGATTTGGTTTGTACGCTATTGGATTTTGTAGAATTTTTTCGATTGCATTTTCAATTTCTTGCACACTTTCTGGATTAACCAAAATCCCTAATTCACCATGCAATAATGCATCTACAGAACCATCTTTATTGCCAGCAATTACTGGTACCCCATAAAACATTGCTTCTATAAATACTATTCCAAAACCTTCTTTTGAACTTGGCATAATATATAAATCTGCTAAAGCAAATAGTGGTGCTATATCGGAATCATTTAAGTAGCCAGTTAATATTACTTGTTGTTGTAGCTGAAATTGTTGGATAATATTTTGAATATAAAACTTCTCATTTTCATCATATTTTCCAGCTAATATATATTTAAAATGGCTGTTTTTTGTTTTATATACATGCAATGCTTTTAAAACAATATCATATCCTTTATATCTCTCTTTACTTGATAACCTAGTGAGTGTAACTATTACCTTATCATTATAGCTTATGCCATATTTTTTGGCAGTAGCATGGCAACCTTCTTTAAGTAATGGCTTTTGCAAAAACGGATCTAAACAGTTATTTAATACTGCAGTTTTGTTTATTTTAATGTGTTGTGAACTTACAACTTTTTGGGCTGTGAAATTACTAACCGCAATAATTTTAGTACATACTTTTAACAATAATTGTTTCAATTTACTGAGTGGCTGCCACAACTCTATACCATGAGCTATGAGGTAAATTTTTATTGATGGATTTCTTTTTTTTATCATCCATCCAACAACTAATAAATTTATGTGGCTAAGTATTACCACATCCTTTTTAAATGATTCTTTAATAGCAGCAAGTACAAAATTTGATTTTGCAGCACCATAGCCTTTAAATTTTTCAGTTGGGAAATACTTATTATTTTCTGCAGATAAATCATCATCATGCATACTTAGTACTTGCAAATCAGTATCATGTAATATTGTTTGTTCATACAAAGCTTTGCCCATTACACGACAAACCTTTTCAATGCCACCCGTGGCTGAAAATATTTTTAATGTTAAAAATAATATATTAGGCTTATTATTAATAATTTTTATTATTTAATATAAGTAACGACATTATACGGCTCCAATGAAGTTTACCTTCCATAAACTGTTGGTAACTAATTTGCACATTTTTATTTGTATTAAATGATAATGATTGTACCATTTCATTATTCTTTAACCAATTTGCGAAAGGAAAACTAAATCCCATTTTTGGCCTATCCCAAATTTTTTTTGGAAGTAAAGCATTAAAAGATTCTATTAATATTTTTTTAGGAACATTGTTATCAAATTTGATATTATCATTAATACTAAAAGCTGTATCTATAATTTCATTATCTAAAAAAGGTACTCTAATTTCTAACCCATGTGCCATGCTCATAACATCTGCATCTCTCAATAATTGATCTTTCATATACAAATTAAACTCCATCCAACTTGCTTTGTTTTTAGTAGTTACACTTAATAAATTGGGAGAATTGGGTGCCGCCTCTAAAACTTTAAAAACTTCAGTATCATAAGCACCAATATGTTTTGCAATTTGGTTAGGAGTAAAATGACCTCTCAAAAAAAGATAAATTCCACGAATACCATCAATTTTTAAATAGCTTGCTCGTCTGTAGTTTTTTAATGCAGTATTATCAGATAATTGTAATGCAAGTTTTGGTAATTTTTGAGCTGTTAATGCTTTATCAATTCTTTTAAATGATGGGTATCCTCCAAACATTTCATCTGCGCCTATTCCAGATAATACTGCCTTTAAACCCAAGCTTGATGCATATTTACTAATAAACCAAGTATTTAAACCATCGCAACTTGGCATATCCAATGCTGATAAAAAAGATGGGAAAAGATTTTGAAATTCCGTTTCTTGTATTAAATACGCTTCATGTTTGCTGTTTATTTGTTTTGCAACAATATCTTGATATTTTTTTTCAGAATAGTTTTCATCATCAAAATAAATAGAGATTGTTTCAATGTTTGGGTTTTGTTGCTTGGCTAAACTAGCTATAATTGTAGAATCTATACCGCCACTTAAAAAAACTCCTACTCGTGCATCTGCAAGTAACTGACGTTGCACAGCGTTTGATAAACTTTTATTGATAGACTGTGTTGCAGTTTCATAATTATTTATTTGATTACTGAAACTAAAATATAAAAAACTTTGTAAGCTAAAATTTTGTGTGTTTGTATCATAAGTTATGTAACAACCTTTTGGCAATTGAGTAACATGTGCCAATGTTGTTAATGGCTCAGGTATGTAACCATAAGCTAATTGATATATTGCTGTTGATGAATTTTTTTGTCGTAAAAAAGGTATTGGAGAAAAGGCTCTAACTTCAGATGCAAATGCAATACCATTATTATGAGTAGAAAAATATAATGGTTTTATACCTACCGCATCTCTTACTAAATATAATTTTTTTTCCTTGTTATCCCACATGGCAAATGCAAACATTCCATTTAATTTACTAAAACTATCAGTATGCCATTGAGCAAATGCTGCTAAAATAATTTCAGTATCAGTACCGGTTTTAAAATGGTAACCTAATTGCCAAAGTTCATTTTTTAATGTAGCAAAATTATATAGTTCACCATTGTATGTAATGGTATACCTATTTTCATAGTGCATAGGTTGGTGTCCGTTATTAGTTAAATCAATTAAGGCTAACCTCCTGTTTCCTAACACTAAATTATTTTCAGTAAAAGTTACAATACCTTCATCATCTGGCCCACCATGCTGCAATAAGGTGCACATGTTTTTTACCATTAGTTGCATTTGAACTATATCCAAATGCTTGTATAACATACCAGCTATTCTACACATTACTATCTATGCCCAACTTTTGTTTTTTGCTTGTATAATGTGAATAATTTTCTATAAAATTTTTTACAGTTTTAGTTAAGCCGCTTTGTAATGATATAGACGAAAACCAACCTAAGCTATTAATTTTATGTACATCTAATAACTTTTGTTTTGTACCATCTGGTTTGCTTGTATCGTAAATAATTTCACCTTTAAATTCAATAACTTCTTTAACAGCCTCTGCTAGCTCAGCTATGGAATAGTCGTTACCACAGCCAATATTTACAATTTCAGGGCTATTATAATGTTGCATTAAAAATACACATGCACTGGCAGCATCATCAGCATGTAAAAACTCTCTTTTAGGAGTACCTGTGCCCCATACAGTTACGGTAGGGAGTTGTTGTTTATTTGCTTCGTAAAATTTTCTAATTAAAGCAGGTAATACATGAGCATTTTGTAAATCATAGTTATCATTTTGGCCATATAAATTTGTGGGCATAGCACTAATATAATTACACCCATATTGAGCATGATAGGCTTTACACATTTCTATACCAGCAATTTTGGCAATAGCATATGGTGCATTTGTAGGCTCTAAAGCACCAGTCATAAAATATGATTCTTTTATTGGCTGTTCAGCCATTTTAGGATAAATACAACTACTTCCTAAAAATAATAATTTTTTAACTTTATGTACAAATGCTTGTTGTATTACGTTGGTTTGAATAAGAATATTGTCTGCAATAAAATCTGCACCATACATTGAATTGGCTAATATACCACCTACTTTTGCAGCTGCCAAAAAAACATATTTTGGTTTATGTAATTCAAAAAATTGTTGTACGGCTAATTGGTTTCTTAAATCAAGCTGTGAGGAGTTTGCAGATAAAATATTATTATACCCTTGTAAAACCAATTGCCTAATTATTGCACTGCCAACTAAACCATTATGACCAGCAACATATATTTTATCATTGAATTGCATTAAAACTCTAAATTTTTTCTAAATTTTGTTTGTCAAACGTGGCCATTAAATTAAACCCTAAAGATTGTATTTCTACTATTGCCTTATTTCCTTTTATTTGAATTATAAGGCCTTTATAATCCATCATTAACCCTTGTTTTATTTTTACATTATCATTTTTAAATACATCTTTTGATGTAACTTCTACATCTGAAAATTCATTTAAAAATTTTTTTATATTATCAATTTCAGATTGCCTTATTGTGGCAGGTTTTTTTTCATAGTGTACATAATTCAATATACCATCAATAGTTTTTATTTCCCAAAGGTTAGTTTCATTTGGTTGTATAAACACATACCCTTTAAATAAAGGCTCTTCAATTGTCTTTACTCTATCACTCCACTGCCTGCTCACTTTTATGAGTGGGCAAAAATGTATTATTTGTTTTGACAGTAAAATTTTTGAAACTTTCTTTTCCCACCTTGGCTTGGTATACACTACATACCATTTGTTATTACTCATACAGTTGTGTTATAAACTAAGCAAAGCTTCGCTGTTCCTCAGTTACACGTTATTTGCATTACTAAAGATATTAAGTTAAAAAATATTTTTCTCAATAATTGAAAATAGTTTTTATAGACCAAAAACTAATCATTTATTGATATAAATTACAAAAATAATTCTCTGTAAAGTTCACAATTACATGTTTAGAAAGATATTTTTTTCAGTAATTCATAATAATTAAAAGTATGCCATTTAATAATTGGTAATCCGATGAAACTACAGCAAAAATTATTAATTTTTTTTTGTAAAAATATTTTTAAGAAACCTTACAAAACCAAATAAATTTTTAAATCCTGGGGTTTTTCCGTCAGCTATATAATAACTCCCTGCTTCGCTTTCATACCCATATCCATAGCCATAGCCGTAACCGTAGCCATAACCATAGCCATTACCATAACCACCAAATCCGTAATTAAATAGAGATATACCTCTTGGTTTTATTCCATTAAAAACTACACACATATTATTAAACTTTTTATCTCTATATAAGCTATCCAACAATTTTAAAAATACCGAAGGTGTTACAGCATGCCTCATTACATAAATAGTTGTTTGTGCATAATTGTTTAATAGTTGAGAATCTGTTACTGGGCCTATTGGTGCAGAATCAATAATTATATAGTCAAACCTTTCATTCAAAATTTTCATCATCTCAGCAAAATTTTCTTTGCCAATTAACTCCGTAGGGTTTGGTGGAATAGGACCAGCAGTTACTAAAAATAAATTATTGTATTGGGTTGGTTTTATTATTTCATCAATAGTTGCTTTACCAATTAAATAGCTAGATATACCTGGGTCTCTATTAATACCCAATTCTCTGCTTAATTTAGGCTTACGCAAATCCATCTCCAACAGAGCAACTTTTTTACCTGTAAGGGTTATACTTAATGCTAAGTTTGTAGCAATAAAACTTTTGCCTTCGCCTGTTATACTTGAAGTTACTAGTATTGATTTATTAATTTCGCTTAAACCAATAAAATGTAAGTTAGTACGCAAAGCTCTAAACTGCTCCGCTATTACTGTACGTTTACCTTCTGATATGGCTATGTGATTTTTTTCAGTTGTTTGGAGTATTTCGGCAATAACTGGAACTTTTGATTTATTTTCAATTTCTGATCTAAATAAAATTTTACTGCTTAAAGGTTCAGTTAATTGTACAAATAGTAAAAATGCTATAAGGCCAACTAGCAACCCTATTAGGTAATAATTTTTAGCCACAGGGCTAATTGGTCCATATGAGTAGCCTCTTTCTAACACACGTAAATCAGCAGTTGTAGAGGCTGAAGAAATTGCAGTTTCTTCTCTTTTATTTAATAAAAATGTGTAAATATTATTCTTTATAGCTTGTTGCCTGCTTATGGCAAGTAAAGCTCTTTCTTTACCTGGTATTTGTGCTAGTAAGCCATTATTTTGATTAATAGTTTGGTTGAGGCTATTTTTTTCAATTTGGTATGTATTTCTGATATTATTTATATTCTCTTTAATATCATTTTTTATACGCCTCACTTTTTCATCTGCTAATAATACTGATTCACTTTTTTCTCCGGCAATTGATCTTGCTTTATCTAAATCAAACTCAGCAGAATATAACTGAGATAATAAACCATTTAGCGTTAAATCTGTAATTAAGTTTTGAGAAGGTACAGTACCTGGTCTTCTCCCTTTATTGTATACATAACTTTGTACACCAGATAACACATCCATTTGTAAATCAAGCTCAGTCTTTTTTTGATCTAACTCTTTCACAATTTGTGCATATTGAGATCCTTGTGCAGTTAAATCTGTTATACCTTCTCTTACTCTTAAATTACTTTCTTTTCTTTCTACACTGTCTAATTCATTGGTTACTTTAGCCAACCTATCATCTACAAACTTTAAGGTTCTTAAAGCTATTTCATTTTTATCTTGTATGCCTGCAGTATTATATACTTCAAATAATTTATTTAAAATTAACACACCCTTTTCAGGTACAGGAGTTTTAATGTTTAGATCAATAACGGTAGATGAATATGATATTGCTGCTGCATTTAAAGTTCCAATTATTTGGCCAGCTGCAGATTCTAAATTATTAAAAACAACAAAGTATTTTTTGCCTTTTAAATTTTTTTGGTAATCACTATTAATTACCATTTTATACCAAGTATCATTTATATTAAAGCTATCTGTAAAATGTATAGTTTTATTATTTAGTTGTATGGTATTAGATGTCCAATTTATAAACATTTCCATTTTTCCACCACCATTTATTTGCTCGTTTTTATTTATTGCAACAAACTTTAGCGGTGCATTTGATCCATGAAGTTCTTCTATTTGCACTTTACCTTCATTATATAATATTGCATATATATCGAGTTGTTTTACAACTTCCTGCATCAACGAATTAGATTTTAAAACAATAATTTCGTTTTCAACAATTTTTTTTTCACTAAAAATATTGAGTGCATCCAAAACTTTACTATCGCCGCCACCTTTTTGAGGATCTTTTAAAAGTACTTTAGCGGCAGCTACATAAATTTTGGTTTGAGATCTTAAATAGATATAGGAAATACTAAAAGATATTGCAGTAAATATTACAAATATTGGCCAAAAAGGAATATATCGTTGTAAAATTTGAGCTAGGAAGTTAGCTTGTGGTTTATCGCTAAAAAATTGATCTTCATTCATGTGTTGCAGTGGTTACTATTGCAATTATTTTATTACTTTACCTGCAATTATTATTAACAATGAAATGCCTGATGCTACTAATGCCAATGTTGATTGTAAATTACGCCTGCTCTCTTCTTTTACATATTTTTCTTTATCTGCACCTACTAAAACTATATCATTAGGTTGTACATAATACCAATCACTTTTAAAGATTGAATTATCTTCTAAATTTATTGTTTTAATTATTTTTTCTGTTCCGTTTTCTCTTACAACAGTAATTTTACTTCTATCAGCATTTTGGGTTACATCGCCACATAAAACAAGTGCATCTATTAAACTTATTCTTTCATCATTTAAATTAATAATTTGAGGAGTAGCTACCTCACCTAGCACTGTAATTTTGTGGTTCAAAAAATTTACCGTCACTAAAGGCTCCTTCATGTAAGCCAATAATTCTTTCTGTACTTTTAAAGAAAATTCTTTACGGGTTAGCCCAGCAGCTGCTATTAATCCTATTCGTCGTAATACTACATTACCATCAGCTTGAACCATATATCCTACATTTGTACCTGCACTTGGCCCTGTAGAAGTTGGTGCTGTTGAAGTAACCATGCTTGTTCCATTAAAAAGTGCATCTTCTGCTGCACTTAAACTAGTGGCAGAAATGCCTAATTTATCACCTACTATAATTTTTGATTCATAGTTATTTGATATAAAACCTTTTAGCGTTTCATCTTTTTGCAAAGTTTTAAAATATGCTGGCTGTTTTGTTGAAATACATGACTGTAGCAAAATTGCTGCTACAATAAAGGCTACAATTTGTATGCATACATAGCCTACTCTATTTTTATTAATAGATTGGTTTGTGCTAATCATGGTTTTGTGTAGAAAACAGTATGTTTTCTATTGAATTAATTGGGTTACTAACAAAAATCGTAAAAAAAATTGGTTTTATTACTAGTGCCTAAAACTTTATTTACTAGATAATTAAATACCAAAGCCTACTAATTTATAAAAAAATAGACAATCAATTTACTGATTGTCTGTAAAAAATTTATTTAATTGTATTAATTTATAGTTAATGATTTGCCAATAGTGTATGCTTTATAACCTGCAATACAAATTACCCCGGCTATTAAAGCAACTACTCCATTATCTATTGGGCAACCCAAATCTGGATTACAACCAGGGTCTATAGGTGGCTGTGCTATTAACATATTGGGTAAAACCAATAGTATTAATGAAATAATAAATAAAATTGAAAATTTATGCATAAATATAATTGTTACAATGCAAATATAATACTACTTGAATTGTGTTTAATGGATCTATTAAAATGTAAGTTTCATTTACGAGCTACAATATAAACGATTTTATATTAATTATAGTATAGGATGAATATGTTATTACAGTACTTATTTTTTATAGTAATTTAAGATTAATAATTAATAAAATGTTAT
>JANMAV010000212.1:0-5656 GCA_031360055.1 Ferruginibacter sp. | reverse complement strand
GGGAACAACAGTTGGCACATTTGCTTATGATATAAATTCACTTTTAGAAGTTGAACAGTATGTTAACGGTAATGTAGTTAATGCCTCAGCCACCATTACCTTTGATACGTATGGTAATACAGGGGAATATGTAACCGGGAGTTTTAATATTCCGTTTACTGATGCCAACTCCATTGCACATAGTTTTACAGGAACTTTTAAGTTAAGGAGGCAATAATATTTTAATATTACTCAATGGTTAATAAATGATATAATAATAATAATTAAAAAAGAAATTATAAATTTTTGTGAAAGAAATTTTAGTAGAATATTTTACTTCTAAATAAGTTAATTTAATAAACCACAATTTTAAGTACAAGAAAATTATACATGAACAGTTTTTTAGCCATAGCAACTTGCTACATATACTTGAACATATAATAGCCAATGTAAAACCAGCAATTTAGATCGTAACTTAAGGAACATAATAAGTAAACAAATGTTTGAGCTAAGAAACGAAATTTAAAAAGCAATTTACTTAAGCTAAATGGATGAGAAGAAAAATATTCTCTAACATTTATATTAATCAAGCACAAATACTACATAAGAATCAATTTTTATTAAATAAAATATAACTATGAAATTTTTATTAGCATTGCCAGGAGGCGCCGAATGGTTAATAATTTTAATTGTTTTTGCAGCATTTGTAATACCGTTCATTTTTTACTTATTAACCTTACAATCAACCTTACTAAGTATTGCCCCACATAATAGAAAGCTTAATGCAACTAGTGTTTGGTTTTTATTAATCCCTTTATTTTCTACCTTTTATCATTTTAATGTGGTAAGTAAAATGGCAGATTCAATAAGCAATGAGGCAACAGAGAAAGGGATTAATATTGAAGAAAAACGCCCTGCATATAATATTGGTTTAGCCATGTGTATTTTAAATTGTTTGCTGCTTATTTCTGCTATTAAAACAATTGCAAGTATTGGTTTCTTGGTTTGTTGGATTATTTATTGGATAAAAATTAATAAGTATAAAAATTTATTATCAGCTAATGTTAATATAAATACCATAGGTACTAATTTGAATTAATACAAAATATTATTTTATAATTTTATTAAAAATTGTAACAAACATCATTAATACTTACCACAATTCATGAACCGTTTTTTAGCCATAATAGCATTGTTTTTAGTTAGCCATACCATACATGCCCAAGCAAAACCTGCTTACAGTCAGTATATTTTAAACAATTATATACTTAACCCTGCCCTTACAGGTATTGAAAACTATACTGATATTAAAATTAGTATTCGTAACCAATGGACTGGTATTAATGGAGCTCCAAATACAAGTTACATTTCAGCACATGGTGCAATAGGTAAGTCAGACTATCGTACAAGTGCCACTTCAAATGCTGTACCTGGCGAAAACCCAAGAGGGAGACAATATATGGAAGAGTACACAGCCCCAGAACCACACCATGGAATAGGTTTTATGGCTGTAAATGATAAAGCTGGGTATATTGGCAGGTATACCGTAGCTGGTACTTATGCTTACCACAGGCCAATTGGTGTAAAAACAACATTAGCTGTTGGCTTTAGTGCAGGTTTTTCAGGCATTAATGTAGATGCAACTAAGGCAACATATGCTGATCAAACGTCTGACCCTGCCATTGGTGTTGCTAGTGGGGAATTAAAAAAAATAAAGCCTGAAATTGGGGCAGGTTTGTGGTTATACTCAGCCCGTTATTTTGCAGGTATATCAGTTTTAAACCTAGTGCCCGGTAAAGCAACATTTACAAATAACAAAAATTTTGGTACATATTATACACCCAATTATTTTGCAACAGTAGGGTATAGGTTTACCGTCGGCGAAGATTTTACGGTAATACCTTCTGTAATGCTTCAGTATTGGGAACCCCAACTACTTGGTGCACACTTTAATACTAAATTACAATATTTAGATAAGGCTTGGATAGGCGGCAATTACCGCTATTCAGATTATATTAAGGGCTACTCAGCAATGGCAGGTTTTAATGTTTCAAACACTTTAAATGCCAGTTATAGTTATGAAGTAGCTACTACAAACCGTTTACGAACATATACTGGTAACACCCACGAAATATTGATTGGCCTAACTTTAGGTAACAAATACAGCGATGCTTGCCCAAGAAACGTTTTTTAATCAATTTGTAAAGTACAAGTCTTTTTAAATGTAATTATAATATTTTATAGAAAATGCATACTCATTTAATATTAACAATGTAACAAATTTCTAAAATACTATAGTGCAGCAATCCATCTTACATTTCATAATAAAAAACCAACATAAATCCGTACTTTTGCACTCTTAAAAAATCATGCCGTAACATGATAAGTGCCTAAATCAAAAAAAATAGGCTTAATATATTGGGTTTTTACTCAAGCGGCATGTACTAATTATTAAACAAAATTATTGCATGAAATTATCTCAATTTACTTTCGACCTTCCTTTAAATCTTATTGCCCAAAACCCAGCAAAAAAACGAGAAGATAGCCGTATGATGGTTATAAACCGTAAAACCGGCAATATAGAAAACAGAACATTTAATGATATACAAGAGTATTTTAATGATAAAGACGTTTTTGTAGTAAATAACACCAAGGTTTTTCCTGCACGTATGTATGGCCGAAAAGAAAAAACAGGTGCAAAAATTGAAGTTTTTTTACTTAGAGAATTAAATAAAACCAATAAGCTGTGGGATGTAATTGTAGACCCAGCTCGTAAAATACGTGTTGGTAACAAACTATACTTTGGCGAAAATGATGAACTTATTGCTGAAGTAATTGATAATACTACAAGCCGAGGTCGTACTATCCGCTTTTTATGGGATGGTACCGAAGAAGAATTTAGAACTATGCTTGATTTTATGGGTGAAACCCCCTTACCAAAATATATTAAACGCAAACCAGAAGAAGATGATAAGGAAAGATATCAAACTGTATATGCAAAACACGAAGGTGCAGTAGCAGCTCCTACAGCCGGGCTTCATTTTAGTAAAGAGCTAATTAAAAAATTAGAAATTAAAGGCATTCGTTTTGCAGAAGTTACTTTACATACTGGCCTGGGTACATTTAGACCAATAGAGGTAGAAGATTTAAGCAAACATAAAATGGATGCTGAGTATTATAAAATTGAAGAAACAGCTTGTGGTATTGTAAACAAAGCTAAGGAAGGTGGTCATAGAATTTGTTCTATCGGTACAACAACTATGAGGGCTATGGAAACTTCATACACAGCTCAAAAAATGCTTAAACCATCCGAAGGGTGGACAAACAACTTTATACACCCACCACACGAATTTAATATTGCAGATGCTTTGGTAACTAATTTTCATTTGCCAAAAACTAGCTTACTTATTATGGCATGTGCTTTTGCTAACTATGATTTAATTATGGAAGCTTATAAAAAAGCTATAAAAGATAAGTATCGTTTTTTTAGTTATGGCGATGCTATGTTGATAATATAAAATCAAAAAAACTATATATCAAACGTTCAATTTTTAATTGAGCGTTTTTTTTATGCCTAAAATAAAAAGGGACCATGATAGAAATCACGGTCCGTATTAATCCAATATCCTATGAAAAACCAATATTAAAACGGTGGTTTACATCTTTTTATTGTTATACTTGTAAAATATATTATACATTTTAAAAAAAAACTAGGTAAGATGCAAAATATTAATAATTTACTGAGTGAATATGGCGAAAGTCATAAAAATGAAACCAATAAAGCTATTCATTGGGTTTGTGTACCATTAATATTTTTTTCAATTGTAGGCATATTTTACAGCATAAAATTACCCTTTTACATAAATGGAATACAATTAAATGTAGCTTTAATATTCCTTTTAACTGTATTGTTTTATTATACGGCATTATCATTCAAATTAGCCATTGGCATGTTAGTTTTTTGCATTTTATGCTTGTTGCTGTGCCAGTTTATAGAAGCTAATGGGTTTGCCCAGCTTTGGTTTATTAGTATATTAATTTTTATTGCTGCATGGATTGGCCAATTTTATGGGCATAAAATAGAAGGTAAAAAGCCATCTTTTTTTAAAGATCTACAGTTTTTGATGGTGGGGCCAGCTTGGTTAATGAGTTTTATTTACAAAAAATTAGGTTTGGGGTTGTAATTTATTGTAATGCATTAAACTTTTAAGAAATTAATAGTCTAAATTGCTACTACCTTAAAACACCTTAACTAACTAACATGAAAAAATTTTTCATTGTAACTCTATTGGTATTAGCTACCATTGGGCTACAATTTTGCTCAAAAAATAGTGCAAGTGATACTTACAATCAAAACACCGAAATTAAACCTACCCTTCCAAATGTAGCCTTATTATATGTGGTAAATTATCCAGCTCACGTACAAAATGCACTACTTGCAAACGATAACAGCCCAATAGATAACCAAATAACTAACGATGGAGCTACTTTAGGGAGAGTATTGTTTTATGATAAAAATTTAAGTAAAAACAATACAATTAGTTGTGCAAGCTGCCACAAGCAAAATATTGGTTTTGATGATAATACAGCACTCAGTGTTGGTTTTGAAGGCGGTAAAACCACTCGAAATGGAATGAGTTTACTAAACCTAAGGTTTTATAAAAATGGAAGGATGTTTTGGGATGAGAGAGCGGCATCGGTTGAAAAACAAGCTTTACAACCCATTCAAAACCATATTGAAATGGGCCTAACCCTGGCTGAATTAGAGTCAAAAGTAAGAAACCTGACATATTATAGTCCACTTTTTCAAAGAGCTTTTGGCAATAGCAGTATAGATTCAGTAAAAATAGCAAAAGCATTAGCCCAATTTGAACGGAGTATAGTTACCTACCAAGCAAAATACGATAGGGTAAAGCAAGGTATTGAAACCTTTACCCCTGCTGAAACACAAGGAGAACAAACTTTTTTAAATGCTGGCGGTAATAATACCTGTGCTAGTTGCCACACCCCACCCATGTTTGTAAATAGTGCAGCACCAGGGTTTGGCCTTTCTGACCCTAATGATGTAGGCATAAATGGGCAAAATCGATTTAAATCAGGCTCACTTAGAAACATTAGTGTACGTACATTTTTGTTTCATAATGGGCAAGTGCCAAACCTGCAAGCTATGCTTACCGCAGGAGCTCCCGGTACAGGTACACAGCCAATACCTGCTCATAGCGTTGCACCGCAAGATGTACAAAATTTATTAGCATTTTTAAACACTTTGACGGACAATACAATTGCAACAGACGAAAAATTTGCAAACCCATTCAAATAGCAACTAGTATCAACTTTCTAGTTTATAAACGTTTTTTTTAGAAAATTAGCAAATACATTAAATTTTTTATTTATACGTTTTAGAACCAAAGATCAAAATTTATTCTTATTAAATTTAAAATTATTCACCAAAAAAAATGATTTTAATTGTTGATTTAAAAAACTATTTAAATTGACCTTCACAGTCATAAATTATTAAAATCTTAACTCATGAATTTTAAAAAGATAGGTTTAGTAATAATTGTTGTTTTAATTTCTATTAATAGCTTTTCTCAAACAAAAGAAATATTTACCGGTGATGGAAACATTTTTAACAAGTTAACTTCTAGTCTTAAAAATTACAAACTAGATACAAGTG
>JANMAV010000204.1:0-17130 GCA_031360055.1 Ferruginibacter sp. | reverse complement strand
ATTGAGAAGTTTAAAACTTTTTTAAAAAGTATTTATTTAAAATGGTAAATATTATAATTTGCCTTTTGTAAAAGTGAAATAATTTTTGCTTTTAAATTAGATACAGCTTTCAAAAAATTGTATAAGGTTTTCAAAATTTATTTGTTGTTGTTCTCCTTTTTGTAAGTTTTTTATTACGGCAATTTTGCTGTCTATTTCTTGTTGCCCTATTATAATTGCATAGGGTATTCTTTTTTTATCAGCATATTTAAATTGCTTGTCAAGTTTTACTTTTTCAGGGTATACTTCTACAGCAATATTGTTATTACGTAAGGTTGTAGCAAGCTGCAAAGCTTTATCAGCCTCAGTTGTACCCAAATTAAAAAATATAGCTTTTGTTTTGTTGCCAATACTTTCTGGAAAAATATTAAGCTCTTCCAATACATCATATATCCTATCTATCCCAAAACTTATACCTACTCCAGCAATATTTGGCACAGCAAAAAGGCCTGTTAAATCATCGTATCTTCCACCACCACCAATGCTACCCATTTTTACTGTAGCTGGTGCTTTTGCTTCAAAAATAATACCTGTATAATAGTTTAAACCACGTGCTAAAGTAAAATCTATTTCTATATTTACATTACTACAATGTGAGATTAAATGTGTTAATTCTTCTATTCCTTTTTTACCAATTTCTACAGCAGCAAAGAGGCTGCTTATGGCTATTAATTTTTGTTGGTTAGTACCACTAATTTGTAAATATTTTTCAATTACATCAATACTTTCTTTTGGTAAACCACGAGTAGTTAATTCTTCCTTTACTTTTTCAATTCCAATTTTATCTAGTTTGTCTATGGCAATGGTAATATCCATCATCTTATCTGCACCGCCAACTAATTCTGCCAGTGCAGCTAGTATTTTTCTATTATTAACTTTAAGTTCATAAGTAGGTAACCCCAGCTTTGTAAAACAGTTGTGGTACAAGTTACACAACTCAATTTCGTTAAGTAGGCTAGTACTTCCTACTACATCAGCATCACATTGTGTAAACTCTCGGTACCTACCTCTTTGTGGCCTATCTGCTCTCCATACTGGTTGTATTTGGTATCTTCTATACGGTAAGGTTATGGTGCCTGCATTCATGGCTACATGCCTAGCAAATGGAATAGTTAAATCATATTTTAGTGCCCTTTCAGTAAGTGCTGCTGTGTTTTTACCCTCCATTAATTTTGTAAATCCATCAGTAGCTTTTTCAATATTTTTAGGGTCATTGAGCCCATTATTTAAAATTTTAAAAATTAGTTTATCTCCTTCTTCGCCATATTTACCCATTAAGGTATCAAGGTTTTCCATGGCTGGGGTTTCTAGTGGTTCAAAACCAAAAAGTTCAAACTCATTTTGTATGGTTTGTAAAATAAAATTTCTTTTATAAATTGTATTTGCAGTAAAATCTCTTGTGCCTTGTGGCAGGCTAGGCTTTGTCATGTAAAAATTTCAAAAAATTAGGTAATAAGTTATAGTATAAAATTTGTTACAATTTTATTTTTTTTAGAACTATTATATTATTTATAAAACTAAGTGTTGTTTTTAATAATAGCATGGCATGTATCATGTATTATTTCAAAAACTTCTACATATCCATCTTCCTCTCCGTACCATGGGTCTGGTACATCAACATTAGTATTTGCAGTTAATTCATTTAAAAAGTAGTCAATTTTATTGCTGTTAAATTCATTGCCAGCTATTCTTTTTACATCTAACATTACATCAGTAGCCATTACATATATTTTATCATATTGGGCTATGTGCTGTTTTGTAAATTGTTGAGCAATTTGTGCACTTATATCTACACCATTTAATTTAGCAACTTTTTGGCTCAAGTGGTGAGGTCTTTCTCCTACATGTATGCCATTTGTACCAGCACTATGTACAACCCAACCTAATTTTAAGTCGTTAGCTTTTTGTTGCAAAATTCCTTCGGCTAATGGGCTTCTACAAATATTACCAAGGCATACCATCAATATTTTCATATTAGCAAAGTTATGTACTTGCTATCCACAATACAAACCATCAATATTTTCTTTCACTAACATTTATATATATGCTCACCTATTTATGGATATTGTAAAAAAAATGCATCTCATAATAAACGGCCGTTTTTTAGCATTTTTTTATCATAACTAAAATTACATTTTATGAAATCGAATATTATTTTACAAGCCGATATATTGGATATTATTTTTGATAATAGAAATAAAAATTATGGTGCCTATACCTTAAGAAAATTTTACAATAATAGATTGTATAAGGCACTTGCTATTACTTTTGGTTTAGCAATGGTAGTTTTTGCAATTTCTATTTTAAAAGTAGATAATAAGCTTGTTGAAAATTTCATTGGTACACACGAAGTTACCCTTACAAAGCCTCCAGCTGAAGTTGTAAAAAAAATAGAATTACCTAAGCCATTAAAAAACATAAGTTTAAGTGTTGCCAAACCTCTTGTTGCCAGCCAAGCTTATAGCAATAATATAAAAATAACAAATAATAGTGTTGTACCACCAATTACAACCTTAAATGATTCTGTAGCAATAAGCACAGTAAATGTTGCCAGCAATACACATATTTTAACGAATGTTACACCTATAAATGAACCAATCGGCAAGCCAACTGCTACAACAACCCTACCCGAAGTTGTAGATAAAATTACTCCATCACTTTTTGCAGAAGTAATGCCACAATACCCTGGGGGAATGAGTGCTTTAAAAAAATTCTTAGAAAAAAATTTAACAAACCCTGAAGAGGTGGTAGATGGACAAAACATAGCGGTAAAAATAAGATTTATTGTAGGCTATGATGGCATTTTAAAGGGTTTTGAAACAGTAGAAGATGGTGGCACTGCATTTAACAATGAAGTTATTAGGGTACTTAAAAAAATGCCACAATGGTTGCCAGGCAAAACTAAAGGGCAAAATGTATCAGTATATTACACAATACCTGTAAAATTTGTAAGTGTAGATTAATACTTTTTTAAATCGTAAATTGCCCATCTAAATTATACAAAATGGCCTTAGAAGAATTTGATAATGAACCATTAAATGATAGAGAAAAAAACATAGTTAATATGCGTAGCATTAGTAATTATGTTATGGGAGTGCTATTATTGTTGGCTGGTTTATTTTTTTTAGTACCATTAAACAAAACAAAAGTTTATGTACAACAATACGATCCTACCATAATTACAATTTTCGGCATTGTATGTATTATTTATGGGCTATTTAGAATGTATAGGGGCTATAAAAAAAATTATTTTAGAGAGGGGTAACATTTATGAAAGAATTAAAATATTTATTACCAGTTTTTTTTGTATTAATTGTTGTTATTTTCTTTACTGGCTGTGGCCAAAAAAAGCAACTTGTAATTAATGGTGATACTCCTACAAATGGTAGTATAAATATTAGTGTAGATGAGAGTTTTGAACCGGTAATAAAAGAACAGATAGAAATGTATGAAGCAACTTACCCTGGTACAAAAATAAATGCTCTATACAAAACTGAATCTGAGTGCATAAAAGATTTCTTTAAAGATTCAACTATCAGACTAATAATAATTACAAGAGGTATAACTGCTAAAGAAGATAAATTTTTAACTGACAGTTTAAGTTTTAGGCCAGGCTGGAATCAAATAGCCACAGATGCTATAGCCGTTGTTGTAAATAAAAATAGTAACGACACAACTTTTAGTTTAGCATCATTACAACAGCAATTAACCGGACAATTAAAAAATAATAAAACAGTAGTGTTTGATGGCTTAAAGCAAACTAGCACAGCACGTTTTATTATAGATTCTGTATTAAAAGGGAAACCTTTTGATACTACAATAGTAAGAGCAGTGCAAAATAGTAATGAAGTATTAAACTATGTAGCTACACATATTAATGCTATTGGCTTTGTAGGTAATAATAGAATTGGTAACCCAGAAGATACTACTCAAGTTGCTATGCTTAGAAAGGTAAAAATTGGGTATGTAAAATGTGATGTTTGTGTTAATACTCCATATATTTTTCCATCGCAAGAAAGTATTATGAATAGACGATACCCATTGGTACGTGGTTTGTATTATAACATAAAAGAAAACTACACAGGCTTAGGCTCTGGGTTTGTAGCATTTTTAAAATACGAAAGGGGGCAGCTTATATTTAGACGTGCATATCTTGGACCCGTAATGGATTTTAGATTAAGAAATGTTAACTTAAATGAAAACCTGCCCAAAGATTAACCAATTGTATTTTTATTGCAACAATTTCTTTAAAATTGTATTCTCTAATTAAAATGGATAAGATGAAAAAAATGAAATCAGTAGTATTATTATTTGTAACCACAATTTTTGCAGCGTCATTATTTGCTCAAAGTGTTGATGATGGTAAAAAGTTTTTATACTACGAAAGATATAAAAGTGCAAAAGATGTATTTCAAAAACTTTCTGCCGCTAACCCAGCTGATGAAACTTCGGCATATTATTTAGGTCAAGCCATGATAGGTTTAGAAGATATTGCAGGAGCAAAAGCACTATATCAACAAAAATTATCTGCATCTCCAAACAGCCCATTATTGCTAGCAGGTATAGGCAATATTGAACTGTTAGAAGGTAAAAATGCTGATGCAAAAAACCGTTTTGAAACAGCTATTTCTCTTAGTCAGGGAAAGCGTATTGATGTTTTAAATGCAATAGGTGCAGCAAATAGCAACCCAGATGTAAAAAATGGCGATGCTGTATATGCTATAGATAAATTAAAATTAGCTACCACTTTAAAAGGGTTTAAAGATGCTGAAGTGCTAGTTAATTTAGGCGATGCATATAGAAAAAATAATGATGGTGGTAATGCAGCTCAATCATACCAAGCAGCATTAGCACTTAATCCTAATTATGCTAGGGCTAATTATCGTTTAGGTAGGTTATATCAATCTCAAGGTTCTGCACAGGAGGCACTTTTTACTCGTTTGTATAATGAAGCAACCACAAAAGATCCTCAATATGCACCCGTATACCAAACCTTATTTAATTATTACTATGATATTGATGTAACCAAAAGTGCTACTTATTTAGAAAAATGGTTATCTGCTTCAGACGATGATCCTAAAGCTTGCTACTACAGAGCAAGTATGAAATATGCACAAGGCTTATTTGCTGATGCTTTGGCAAAAGCTGATGATTGTATATCTAAAGGGGGAACTACTGTGTATCCTAATTTATATGGTGTAAAAGCATTAGCATATAATAGAATGGGTGATTCAGTAAATGCAAAAAATAGTTTTGAAACCTATTTTGCAAAGCAAACAGCAGATAAAATTGGTGCTGGAGATTATTCAGCTTATGCCATGATTTTATTAAAATTTCCAGGTAACGAAGCTTTAGCAGCTACTTATGTAGATAAAGCAGTTGCATTAGATAGTATTGAAAATAATAGAGTTACCTACTTAAAAGCTCTAGCTGCAGCATTTAGAAATCAAAAAAAGTTTGGGGAGTCTGCAAAATGGTATAGCAAAATAATAGATATTAAAAAATTGAATTCAAGCAATGTAGATTTATACAATGCAGGGTACGATTATTTTAGAGCAGCCAAATTTGATTCTTCAGTATATATTTTTAATAAATACACTGCTAAATACCCTGATGATATTTTTGGTTATTACATGATAGCTAAGGCAAATTCAGGTATTGATTCAACACTTACTACAGGCTTAGCAGCATCATCGTACTTAAAAGCAATTGAAGTAGGTGAGAAAGCAATAGACAAAACTAAAATTAAAGATCAATTAGTTGGTGCATATACATTTATGATGCAATATTCATTTAATGTAAAGAAAGATCAAGCTGCTGCAATTGCATATGCTGATAAAGCTTTAGCAGCTGATCCTACTGACCCTCAGTTATTAAAAAACAAAGAGTTTGTAACTTCAAATAATCCAAACGCAAAAGCTACAACAAAACCTACTACCAAACCTGCAGCTACAACAAAGCCTGCAGTTACAACAAAACCTAAAGCAACAACTCAAAAAAAAAAGTAGTAACTAAAAAGAAATAATAAAAAGCCCTCATTTTATAACAAAATGAGGGCTTTTTTCATAGTATTAATAAAAATAAGCTTGTACATACCAATTTATTGCATCTTACGCTTTTAGAAATATTAAATTATACTTCTATAAAAACAGCATCTAACTATAAAGTATATTACTTTTTGGCATTGTATATTCAGTTTGGTGCTGTATTTTTGTAGCAACCTTTTACACGTATATGACGGCATTCTTTTTTCTACAATCAACCACAAACGGCACTTTAAATTATGTGCCTATTGCGTTACAAATAGTTTTTGCTATAGGTTTTATTGCCACAATGATTTGGGGTTCAAATAAAATTGGGCCAAAGCGTAAAACGGCTGATAAACTACAAAATTTTGAAAGTGGTATTGAAATTCAAGGTAATGCCCGGCAACCCATGGCTATTAAATATTTTTTAATTGCTATATTATTTGTGTTATTTGATGTGGAAGTAATTTTCTTTTACCCTTATGCAGTAAATTTTAAAGATTTTGCCAAAGATCCAGCAATGGGTTGGCATACTTTTTTAGCAGTTATTATGTTTGTTGGCTTCTTTTTAGCAGGCTTTATTTACATATTTAAAAAAGGTGCATTAAAGTGGGAGGAGTAAAATCTAATTAGCCAATTTGATAATGTGCTAATTAGCTAATGGGGGGTTATAAAATTTAAAGGTTCTTTTAAAAAATTGGGTTTAAAAATCATGCTATTTTAAAAACGATATGAATTTAAAAAATTAGCACATCAGCATATTTGCTAATTGGCTAATTGTCACATTTGCATATTTTCACATTTTCACATTAAAAAAATGCGTCCAGTACAATACAACAATACCGTAAAATTTGCCGGCATACCTGAAGGATATATGGGCGATGGCTTTATGGCCACTAACTTTGAAAAAGTGGTAGGCCTTGCCCGTAAAAACTCTATTTGGCCTTTGCCTTTTGCTACAAGCTGCTGTGGTATTGAGTTTATGGCTACGGCAGCAAGTCATTATGATATTGCCCGTTTTGGTAGTGAGCGTATGAGCTTTAGCCCACGCCAGTGTGATTTGTTAATGGTTATGGGTACTATATCAAAAAAAATGGGTCCAATTTTAAAACAGGTATATCTACAAATGGCTGAGCCACGTTGGGTAATAGCGGTAGGGGCTTGTGCAAGTAGTGGGGGTATTTTTGATACCTATTCCGTAATGCAAGGTATAGATCAGGTAATTCCGGTAGATGTTTATGTGCCTGGCTGCCCACCAAGGCCCGAAGCTATTTTAGATGGCTTTATGAAAATACAGGAGCTGGTACATAATGAAAGTTTACGCAGGCGTACAAGCGATCAGTATAAAGAACTGATGAGTAGTTACGGAATACAATAAAATAATTTATCTAAATAATTTTGAAGCAGCACATGGCTTTAACCAACGATACAATACAACAAAAACTTACCGAAAAATTTGGCGACCAACTTACCCACTGGGAGCAATCCTATGGCATGTTAAGTTTTGTAGCCGATAAGAATATCAATATAAAAGTTTTGCAATTTTTGTTTGATGATGAGGAGTTGCGTTTTAGGTTTTTAACCGATTTGCAAGCCATACATTACCCCGATAATAAAGGGGCAGAGTTAGCCGTAGTGTACCATGTACACAACCTAACCGATAATGTAAGGTTGCGCTTTAAAGTGTTAACCGATATTGCAAAGCCAGATGTTTTTACAGCCACAGCATTGTATGAGTCAGCTAATTTTATGGAAAGAGAAACGTATGATTTTTACGGTGTAAATTTTGTTGGTCATCCAAATTTAATACGTATTTTAAATGTAGATGAAATGGATTATTTTCCTATGAGAAAAGAGTTTCCGTTAGAAGATCAAACTAGAATTGATAAAGATGATGATATGTTTGGAAGGTAAAAGAATTGCTCAAAAAGCGGCAAAGTAAGCAAAGTACACAGCGGCTAACTTTGTTTCGTGGTTATCTTAGTTTCGTTGTGTGAAACAAAAAAATATGACAAGCGAACACATCATTTTACCCGAAGGTAGTTTAGAAAAACAAACCACCACTCTCAACCTTGGGCCTACACACCCGGCCACACACGGTGTTTTCCAAAATATTTTGGAGATGGATGGTGAGCGTATTTTAAAAGCCACTTCTACCGTAGGCTACATACATAGAGCTTTTGAAAAAATTGCAGAGCGTAGACCTTTATACCAAATTACACCGCTTACCGATAGGTTAAATTATTGCAGCAGCCCTATAAATAACATGGGCTGGCATATTACCTGCGAAAAGTTGTTAGGCCTCACCCTACCAAAACGAGTTGATTATTTAAGAGTAATCATAATGGAACTTGCCCGTATAAGCGACCATTTAATTTGTAACTCAATAGTTGGTGTAGACACAGGAGCCTTTACAGGTTTTTTATATGTGATGCAATACCGAGAGCTTATTTACGAAATTTACGAAGAAGTTTGTGGCAGCCGCCTTACCACCAACATTGGCCGTATAGGTGGGTTCGAACGCAATTTTACCAATAAAGCATTTGAGAAATTAGAAAAGTTTTTAAAAGAATATCCTGTTACTTTAAAAGAATTTGATAACCTCTTACGCCGTAATAGAATTTTTATGGATCGTACCACAGGTGTAGGAGCAATATCGGCCGAAAGGGCTTTAAACTATGGCTTTACGGGTCCTAACCTTAGGGCAACCGGGGTAGATTATGATGTAAGGGTACACACCCCATACAGCAGCTACCAAGACTTTAATTTTACAGTTCCTGTAGGCACAACGGGTGATTGTTACGACCGTTTTTTAGTAAGGCAAGACGAAATGTGGCAAAGTATAGAAATTATAAAACAAGCCTACCAAAAAGTGCAAGAATTTAAAGGGGCTGATGCAGAAATTTATCATGCCGATGCACCTGCCTATTATTTGCCAAAAAAAGAAGATGTTTATACTAAAATGGAAGCCCTTATTTACCATTTTAAAATAGTAATGGGAGAAACCGAAATGCCAGTAGGAGAAGTATATTCGTCAGTTGAGGGCGGCAATGGAGAGCTTGGTTTCTATTTAATTAGCGATGGTGGTAGAACGCCGTACCGCCTGCATTTTCGCCGACCATGTTTTATTTATTACCAAGCCTACCCTGAGTTAATAAAAGGCAGCATGTTAAGCGATGCTATTATAACTATGAGTAGTTTAAATTTAATAGCAGGAGAGTTAGATGCATAAGAAGTTTCACACAACGAACACAAAGAAAACCAAGAAACAAAGTTTAAGGTTGTGAACTTTGTAACTTTAGTTTCTTTGTGAGAAAAATATTAAACATGAGTATTAAATTTTCAGACGATAAAATTGCCGAGGTAAAAAAAATAATTACCCGTTACCCCGAGGGTAAACAAAAAAGTGCCTTACTGCCAGTATTACACATAGCACAAGATACTTTTGATGGCTGGCTAGATGTGCCAGTAATGGATTATGTAGCAACGCTGTTAGATATTGAGCCAATTGAAGTATATGAAGTAGCCAGTTTTTACAGCATGTACAATTTAAAACCAGTAGGCAAATATGTGTTTGAAGTATGCCACACTGGCCCATGTATGATAAACGGTAGCGATGATATTACCGATTACATCAAACAAAAACTAAACATAAAAGTTGGCGAAACCACCGTCGATAAAATGTTTACCCTTAAAACAGTAGAATGCCTCGGTGCATGTGGCTATGCCCCAATGATGCAGCTTGGTCAGCATTATAGGGAACATTTAACCAAAGAAAAAGTAGATGCCATAATAGAGGAGTGTAGAAACGCAGGAGCAAGAAATAATTAAAATAATGAATGAAGTTTATTTAAGTATTTAAAAATGAGTACAAATAACAACAATAAAACAATTAATCATAATAATAATTTAACATGCAAGCAATAATACCATATCTCAACTTTAATGGCAATGGTGCCGAAGCATTAGCTTTTTATGCAACTGCATTAGATGGTAAAATTGTACACTCCCAAACCTTTGGCGAAAGTGGAATGCCAATAGCCGACGAGGCAAAAGATAGAATAATGCATGCACTCTTTGAGGCCGATAAATTGCAGTTTATGATAAGCGATTGCCAGCCAAGTAAAGAAGTTACAAGTGGCAACCAAGTTCACTTATCACTCAATTTTGATAGTTTGGAGTTAATAAATAAAATCTTTACAAACTTGAGTAATGGTGGAAAAATTACCATGGAGCTGCAAGATACTTTTTGGGGTGCAAGGTTTGGTATGCTTACCGATAAATTTGGTATAGGTTGGATGTTTAATTTCGATTATCCAAAAGAGGAAACTACATTATGACAGAAGAACTAAAAATAATAATTGTAACTGGAACGGTTGGTTTTGTATCGGCACTTTTATTGGGTTGGTTTATCAACAGAAAGAAAATAGGTATCAAAAAATCAAGACTTGAAATAGAAGAAGAAATGTTTGGCGTTGATAGATAAAATATTTGATTAATAAAGGCTTTATAGACAGATGAAGATGAAATGTGCGACGCCACCGAAGATGAAAATTGAACAAATGCCCGTAACAAAAAAATAAAAAACACTTAGTGAGCTTAGAAACCTTTGTTCCCTTTGTGTGAAATAAAAAAAATGACAAAAAAATTATTATTAGCAAATGCACACATACCCGGCATACGATCGTATGAAGTGTATAAAAGAGAAGGGGGTTATGCAAGTGTAACAAAAGCACTCGGTATGACTACCGATGCTGTAGTAGAAGAAGTGAAAAAAAGTGGCTTAAGGGGTAGAGGTGGCGCAGGTTTCCCAGCAGGCATGAAATGGAGTTTTATAGCCAAGCCTGAAGGTGTACCGAGGCACTTAGTGGTAAATGCAGATGAAAGTGAGCCAGGTACATTTAAAGACCGCTACCTCATGGAGTTTATACCACACCTACTTATTGAGGGTATGATTGTAAGCAGCTATGCCTTAGGTAGTAATGTAAGCTACATTTATATACGTGGAGAATATGCTTGGATAACCAATATTTTAGAAGCAGCTATTGACGAAGCAAAAGCCAATGGATGGCTCGGTAAAAACATACAAGGCAGTGGGTTTGATTGTGAAATTTATGTACAACGTGGTGCCGGCGCTTACATTTGTGGCGAAGAAACAGCACTCATAGAATCGCTTGAAGGTAAGAGAGGTAATCCTCGTATTAAACCACCATTCCCAGCAGTAAAAGGTGTGTGGGAAAGACCAACAGTAGTAAACAATGTTGAAACTATTGCAGCCGTAGTACCAATTATAAATGAAGGTGGCGAAGCTTATGCAAAAATTGGCATTGGCCGTAGCACAGGTACTAAATTAATATCGGCCTGTGGCAATATTAACAAGCCCGGTATTTACGAAATAGATATGACCATCTCTGTAGAAGAGTTTATTTACAGCGATGAATATTGTGGTGGCATAGCCAATGGCAAACGCTTAAAAGCCTGCATACCTGGTGGCTCAAGCGTACCTATTTTACCTGCCAATTTATTGCTTACAACCGCCAAAGGCGAAAAGCGATTAATGAATTACGAAAGTCTTAGCGATGGCGGCTTTGCCACAGGCAGCATGATGGGCAGTGGTGGGTTTATAGTGCTAGATGAAGACCAATGCATAGTACGAAACACCTATACCTTAGCAAGGTTTTACCGCCACGAAAGTTGTGGTCAATGCAGCCCATGCAGAGAAGGTACGGGGTGGATGGAAAAGATACTTCAAAAAATAGAAACAGGCAAAGGCGAAATGAAAGATATAGATTTGCTGTGGGATATACAACGCAAAATAGAAGGCAACACCATTTGCCCACTTGGCGATGCAGCAGCTTGGCCTGTAGCAGCCGCCATCAGGCATTTTAGAGATGAGTTTGAATGGCACGTTTTAAACCCCGAACTTTGCTTAACAGAAAACTTTGGGTTAAGGCATTATGCAGATGAGTTGGAGGTGGCGGTGTAGGGCTATTAAGTTTTAAGCATTTATTAAAAAATGATAACAAACAATCAAATACAAGAAATTACAAACGCAATTGTACATGTTGCAAAACCTACTAAAATATATATTTTTGGTAGTTACGCTAATGGCACAGCTAATCAAAATAGCGATGTTGATTTTTTAGTAATAATGCCAAAAGAAGGCTTTAAGAAAATGGACTTAGCGCAACTTTTGTACAATAAAACAAGATCCTTAGCTAACATTTCTAAAGATATAATAATAGAAACAGAAGAGAAATTTAATCGATTTAATAATATTCCTTATTCATTTATAGGGCACATAGTAAAAACAGGAAACCTAATTTATGAGTCCTGAAAAAAGAGAAATAATAGAAGAGTGGTATAAAAAAGCGCAAGAAGATTTATTAGCTGCACAAGTAGTAATAGAGGCCAGCCCAATGTTGTATGATGTAGCAGCTTTTCATGCTCAACAAACTGCCGAAAAATATTTAAAAGCATTAATCGTTTTTTTTGAAATAATGCCACCAAAAACACATGATCTTAAAACATTAATGGATATTATCGAGAAAAAAGATGTTTCAATTAACGAAATAAGACATACCGAATATCTGTCAATGTATGCAGTAAGATCAAGTTATCCAGATAATTTTGAAATAGAAACAAAAACAGATGCCTTAGCTATTGTAGCTGTGGCAATAGAAATTAAATCATTTGTACTAAATAAAATTAGGTTTTAAATGGCCGACGAAATAATAAAACAAGCACCAACCACCTTTAAAGTAACCATCGATAACATCACCATCGATGTAGCCCCCGGCACCACCGTACTCAACGCTGCAAGGCAAATAGGAGGCGATGTTACGCCACCGGCCATGTGTTATTACAGCAAGCTACAAGGCAGTGGTGGCAAGTGTCGTACCTGTTTGGTAGAAGTAGCCGCCGGCTCCACTGCCGATCCTAGGCCCATGCCAAAGCTAGTAGCAAGTTGCCGTACCACCGTTATGGATGGCATGATAGTAAAAAACATTACCAGCGATAAAGTACAAGATGCAAGAGCCGGTGTGGTAGAATTTTTGTTGCTAAACCACCCACTCGATTGCCCTATTTGCGACCAAGCAGGCGAATGCCATTTGCAAGATTTAGGGTACGATCATGGCAAGGCAGGCACCCGTTACCAATTTGCCCGTCGTACATTTAAAAAAGAAGATATTGGCCCTTACATACAGCTGCACATGACGAGGTGTATTCTGTGCTACCGCTGCACTTACATTGCCGATCAAATAACCGATAAACGAGTGCATGGTATTGTAGATAGAGGCGACCATGCAGCCATATCTACCTATATACAACAAGCTGTTGATAATGATTTTAGCGGCAACATGATAGATGTATGCCCTGTTGGAGCATTAACAGATAAAACATTCCGATTTAAAAACCGAGTATGGTTTACCAAGCCGGTAGATGCTTACCGTAATTGTGAAACGCCAAATTGCTGCGGTAAAGCCACCCTATGGCTACGTGGCAACGAAGTATTTAGGGTAACAGCCCGTAAAGATGAGTGGGGAGAAGTGCAAAGTTACGATGGCAAACCCGGGTGGATTTGCAACACTTGCAGGTTTGATAAAAAGGCAACTGAAGATTGGATAGTAGAAGGCCTAACAACCATAAGCCGCCACTCCGTAATAGGTGCAAACAAATACAAAGTGCTGCATCAGCCACAAGAAACCATGACGAAAGTAATGAGTGGCCGTAGCCCAAAATTATTAATGGACATACATAGTGTAAGTGAAGTAAATATGGATAGTGTAGAACTTAGTGAAATAAATGGACCTGCACACTCAGGAGATTTTTAAGAAAAAAAAAATGATTACAGCAATTCAAATAGATTTATTAAAACAGGTGATAGCAGATACTATGCACCCAAAAAAATTTACTTATTTGGAAGCTATGCAAGCGGCACACCCAATAAACACAGCGATTTAGATATTTTAATAGAGATAGAAAAAACGGAGTTGCCATCAACAAAAAGAAATTTAGCGGTGTGGAATTTATGGATGGTTTTAAAGAATTAAATTTTGCAAAAGATATTTTTGTTTATACAAGTTCTGAAGTTGAAAAGTTTTCTAAAAGTAAATACACTTTTTTAAGCATGGCTTTAAAAAATAGTAAAATTTTATATGAATCCAACTAGTGTAAATATTATTAAAGAATGGTTACAGTTTTCAAAAGATGATTTGTATGTTGCGGAACATTTTTTTGAGACTATGGAATTTCCAATTTACAAAGTTGTATGTTTCAATGCACTACAGGCAGTTGAAAAATATTTAAAAGCTTATCAAATTTACTTTGATATAGATATTATTAAAACCCATGACCTAATTAAATTGGTTAATTCGTTATTGGTTTACGATGAGAATTTTATTAAATTAAGTGAAGATTTAAAATCATTAACATACTATTCTGTAAAATTCAGTTATCCTGATGATTTTGTTGATTTAACAAAAGAAAATGCAGAACATTCCATTTTAATAGCAAAACAAATTCAGCAACACATCACAACTAGAATTCAAATCAACTAACCAACTAATCAACCAATATCTAATTACTCAATACTAATATCTCAATACTTTAAAAACACATGCCCCAATCAATAGACCTTTTTACAATCATCGAAAAATTAGCTCTCATAGTTATTGTAGTTATGGGAAGTTTAGTAATAGCCATGTACACAACATTTGCAGAGCGTAAAGTAGCAGGGTGGTTACAAGATAGGCCAGGGCCTAATAGAGCAGGTCCCTTTGGTATGTTACAGCCCCTTGCCGATGGAATGAAACTCTTTTTTAAAGAAGAAATCATCCCAAACTTTTCTTCAAAATTTTTATTTATTATGGGCCCGGCTTTAGCCATGATGACGGCCATAATGACAAGTGCAGTGATACCCTGGGGAGATAAAGTTCATTTGTTTAATAGAGATATATCATTACAAATTGCAGACGTAAATATTGGCATATTGTATGTTTTTGGGGTGGTAAGTTTGGGTGTGTATGGTATAATGATAGGCAGTTGGGCAAGCAACAATAAATATTCATTAATGGGTGGGCTAAGGGCCGCCTCACAAATAATTAGCTACGAGTTAGCCATGGGTATTGCCCTAATAGCTTTACTGTTTTTTACAGGCACATTAAGCCTAAAAGAAATGGTTCAGCAACAACAAGAAGGATACTGGAATTTTTTAAAACAGCCACTTGGGTTTACAATCTTTATTATTTGTGCATTTGCAGAGTGCAACCGTACGCCATTTGATTTGGCCGAAGCTGAAAGTGAATTAATTGGTGGTTACCACACTGAATATTCATCTATGAAATTAGGTTTTTACTTATTTGCAGAATATATAAATATGTTTATTAGCTCTGCTGTAATGGCTACTCTATATTTTGGAGGCTACGACGTTCCATTTTTTAACGAAGCAGCTCACGTAGTAGATATGGGCAATTGGTTAGCTTTAATAGGTATTGGTGCTTTGCTTATAAAAGTAGTTATTTTCATCTTTATTTTTATGTGGGTACGATGGACCATACCAAGGTTCAGGTACGATCAGTTAATGCACCTCGGGTGGCGTATTTTAATACCACTAGCATTATTTAATATGTTGTTATCAGGTGCTTTAATATTAGCAAAAGAAAATCATTGGTTGTGGTGGTAAAGGAAGAAATTAAAAAAATGCTTTGCTTACGTTGTTATCGCCGTTATCTTTGTTTAGTTGAGGAAACTTTACAAAAAAATACTATTGCTTACACATAAAAAAGCAATTTAAAATCGAATTATAATAAAATGCAACCACTCACTAATAGAGCAGCAAGTGTATCTCGTAAGCCAATGAGCTTGCTAGAAAAAATGTACCTGCCTGCTATTTTAAAAGGAATGTTCATCACATTCAGGCATATTTTTACTCGTAACCCTACGGTGCAATATCCTGAGCAAAAGCGCCAGTTTAGCCCAGTTTTTAGAGGTTTACAAATTTTAAATAGAGATGCTGAAGGCAGAGAAAACTGCACAGCCTGTGGTCTATGTGCTGTAGCTTGCCCAGCAGAAGCAATTACTATGGAAGCTGCAGAACGCCTACCTGGAGAAGAACATTTATATAGAGAAGAAAAATATGCTGCCAAATACGAAATAAATATGTTACGCTGCATTTTTTGTGGCCTTTGTGAAGAAGCTTGCCCTAAAGATGCAATATATCTCAGCGAAACATTTACCCCTGCTGATTATCAGCGTAAACAATTTGTATACAACAAGCAAGAGTTATTGATACCAAACCCAATAACCGATAATGAGGCATATAAAAAAGCATTGGGCAATCGTCCTCAAAAACAAACGGCAAATTAATTATGGGTGTTACAGCAATATCGTTTTTACTTTTATCAGTGCTAGCTATAGGTAGTGCAGTTATGATGATTACAAGCAAAAGCCCAGTAAATAGTATACTTTGGCTCATTGTTGTTTTCTTTGCCATATCGGGCCATTATATTTTATTGAATGCTCAATTTTTAGCAGTTGTAAACATCATTGTGTATGCTGGCGCTATAATGGTTTTATTTTTATTTGTAGTTATGTTAATGAATTTAAATGCTGAAAGTGAACCAGCAAAAAATCATAGATTACAATTTATAGCTTTAATTTCTGGTGGAAGTTTATTACTAGTATTACTATCAGCTTTAATGACGGTACAAAATCAACATGTACAATTAACCGTGGGTAATGCTGGCCTAATAAAAACGTTGGGACAAGTATTGTTTACCAGTTATGTGTTGCCATTTGAAATTAGTAGTGTTCTATTTTTAAGTGCTATGGTAGGAGCTGTTGTTATTGGGAAGAAGTAAACCAAGCCCCCCTTAATCCCCCCGAAGGGTGGAAATGGCACTTCAATAATTTAAAATGTATTTTGATAAACAAGCGATTGATAAAAAATAAAAACTAGTAAAATTTAAAAGCATAAAACAAGCTCAAAGTATTAGAGCCAAGCTCCCTCTCTTTTGGTGATGGTTTGAGTGAGGTTTTTTAAATGATTAAAAACATAAAACAA
>JANMAV010000193.1:0-8342 GCA_031360055.1 Ferruginibacter sp. | reverse complement strand
TTTGAAGCTATTAAATTTGCATGCAAATATTCTAAAAAAATATGCAATAATTACCTATGAAGTTATTAAAATATTCCTTATTAATTTAAATTTTACTAAGTTAAAATATAAACAAAATTTGCAAATTTTAAATTGTATTTTACAATGTAAGTACGCTATTTTAGCGTAAATATTTAAAAACTAATCAATTAAAATTTCAATATTAAATAAATACAATGTCTTATTTACAACAAATTTCAGAAGCCGTAACATACCTACAAGCACAAGGCATTACCAGCCCACAAGTAGGCATAGTATTAGGTACAGGCTTGGGCAAAATGATTGATTATATTAGCATCGAAAAAACCATAAACTATACTGACATACCCCATTTTCCTACAGCAACTGTAGAGTTTCATGCAGGCAAATTAGTTTATGGAAAAGTAGGCACAGTAAAGGTATTAGCCATGCAAGGCAGGTTTCATTATTACGAAGGCTATAGTATGCAACAAATAACTTTTCCCATTAGAGTAATGCAGGCATTAGGTATTAAACAATTGCTGCTTAGCAATGCCGCCGGTGGTATGAACCCCAATTATAAAAAAGGAGATTTAGTTTTGCTTGACGATCATATAAACCAACAACCTGAAAATCCATTAAGAGGCTTAAACAGCAATGATTACGGAGCAAGGTTTCCCGATATGAGTGCCCCTTACAACAAAGTACTCAATTCTTTATTTATACAAACAGCATTAGCTAATAAAATAAATTTACACACCGGTATTTATGTAGCCGTATGTGGCCCCAATTTAGAAACCAGAGCCGAGTACCGCCACCTACGTAGCATTGGTGCAGATATGGTAGGCATGAGTACTGTGCCTGAAGTTATTGTGGCCAACCAATTAAATTTACCTTGTGCTGCCGTAAGTGTAATAACTGATGAGTGTGATCCTGAAAATTTGCAGCCCGTAGATATTGCAGAAATAATAGCCGTAGCAGGCAAAGCCGATGAAAAATTGAGTGGGCTATTTGTGGAGGTGATAAAGGGGTTGGGGTGATGGTATTTATTGAAGCATCGGCTGCAAACCTATATTCAACAGTGGTTTCCAGCTGTCTGTAGTAGTGCCGTCCCTACAAAAATGTAGGGAGCAGCTACTACTGCCCATCTGGGCTAGGTTCAGCAATAACTCTTTTTTCAACTTTTACCAACAATATAAACAATTTAATTACCTATTTTTAAAATATAATTTCACAAAAATCACCACCAAATGCTTATCAAATATTGCTTATCAGTTGCATTTATTTTAACTACATTTTTATGTATTGCCCAACCAAAACCCACCCCCAAAAAATGGGATGTAAACAACCCCGATGGACCATTTAAAGAAGTAGCTTTTACTGTAAATGAAGGTACGTGGATGAATGTAGATGTAGCTCCAAATGGTAAAGACATTGTTTTTGATTTGCTTGGCGATATTTATACCATGCCCATAACTGGTGGAGATGCTAAAGTGCTTCGCCACAATTTTGCTATGGAAGTGCAACCTAGGTATAGCCCCGATGGTAGTAAAATTTTATTTACATCCGATGCTGCAGGTGGCGATAATATTTGGATGATGAACGTCGATGGTAGCAATGCCAAACAAATTACCAAAGAGAGTTTTAGGTTATTAAACAATGCCACTTGGAGTGCCGATGGGCAGTACATTATAGCCAAAAAACATTTTACAAGTGGCCGATCTTTAGGCGCTGGCGAATTGTGGATATACCATACCAATGGTGGCGATGGCCTCCAACTTACCCCACGTAAAAACGATCAGCAAGATCTTAATGAACCATCAGCATCGCTTGATGGTAGGTATATTTATTACAGCGAAGATGTGTACCCCGGCGGTTTTTTTCAATATAACAAAGACCCTAACAACAGAATATTTGTAGTAAAGCGTTTTGATAACCAAAAAGGCAAAAGCGAAGAGGTAACAGGCGGCCCCGGCGGAGCTTGCAGGCCACAAATATCTCACAACAATAAAACCCTTGCCTTTGTAAAAAGGGTACGAACAAAATCGGTACTCTATTTACGCAATTTAGAAACTGGTGAAGAGTGGCCTATATACGATAAGTTAACCAAAGACCAGCAAGAAGCATGGACAACTTTTGGGGTGTACACCGGCTATTGTTGGATGCCAAACGATGAAGGATTGGTAATATGGAGTGGTGGAAAAATAATTAAAATTGACATTAACAAACCAAACGAAAGTACCGAAATACAATTTACTTGTAATGTAAAACAACGCATAACCGATGTAGTTCGTTTTAAGCAAAACCTTGCTACCACTGAGTTTAATGCCAATGTAATTCGTAATGTAATTACAGCACCCAATAACAATTTCATTATTTTTAATGCTGTAGGTTTTTTGTATAAAAAAGAGTTGCCCAATGGTAAACCTCAGCGTTTAACCAATAGTATTGTACAAGAAGCTGAGCCAAGTTTCTCACCCGATGGTAATAGCATTGTATATGTAACTTGGAGCGATACAGAAAAAGGCAGCATCAATATAGTAAACCTTGCTACCCCCAACAACCCCTTAAAAATTACGGCTGAAAAAGGTTTTTACCGTACCCCAAGTTTTAGTGCCGATGGTAAAACTATTGTGTTTGCTAAAGAAGATGGCGATAATGTAATGGGTGCAACTTTTACGGTAAAGCCTGGCGTTTATACTATCCCTGCTATTGCAAACAGCAAGTCAACTTTTGTAAACGATAACGGCGATGCACCTGTGTTTAGTGCCGATGATAGCAAAATATATGTACAAAAAGATGGCAATAATTTTGGCAGCTATGATGTAAATGGTAATGATGAAAAAACCATTTTTAAAAGTAAATATGCTAGTCGATATACCGTTTCTCCAAATGAAAAATGGGTAACATTTGTGCACCTGCACAAAGTATTTGTAGTGCCTTTTCCGGGCACTGGCAAGCCCATAGATATTTCGGAAGATATGAGTGCTTTGCCCATCAAAAAAATATCGTTAGATGCTGGTATAAATTTACATTGGAGTGCCGATAGTAAAACAGTACACTATACACTTGGCGACCAATATTACAGCATTAATTTAGCCGATAGGTTTGAGTTTATTGCTAATAAACCTGATAGCTTATTTAAAATGCCAGAAAAAGGTTTGGCTATTGGCCTTACCATAAAAACAGATATACCACAGGGTTTGGTAGCATTTACCAATGCTACAATTATTACTATGAAGGGTGATGAAGTGATACAAAACGGTACTGTACTAGTTGATGGTAATATCATAAAAGCAGTAGGAAAAGCCACAGAAATTACAATACCTATTAATGCAAAAATTATTGATTGTCAAGGTAAAACAATAATGCCTGGTTTTATTGATGCACATGCCCACGTTGGCCATTTTAGAAGTGGGCTTACGCCAGATAAACATTGGCAATATTATACAAATCTTGCTTATGGTGTTACCGCCACACATGATCCTTCTGCAAATAGTGAAATGGTGTTTGCACAAAGTGAAATGGTAAAAGCAGGTGTAATGGTTGGCCCAAGAGTGTTTAGTACAGGTACTATTTTGTATGGTGCCGATGGAGATTTTAAAGCCGTAATCAATAACATTGATGATGCCCGTAGTGCATTACGTAGAACCAAGGCTTATGGAGCTTTTAGTGTAAAAAGCTATAACCAACCTCGTAGAGAACAAAACCAAATGGTAATACAAGCAGCTAGGGAGTTAGGTATGGAAGTAGTACCTGAAGGTGGCTCATTTTTCTATCATAACCTTGCCATGATTATGGATGGGCATACCACCATTGAGCACAACATACCAGTTGCTGTATTGTATAATGATGTAATTAACCTTTTTAAAAATAGTAAAACAGGCTACACTCCTACCCTAATAGTTTGTTATAATGCACCAAGTGGGGAGTATTATTGGTACCAACATACTAACGTTTGGGAAAAAGAAAGGTTACTCCGCTTTACCCCTCGTAATGTTATAGATACTCGTAGCCGCTGGCGTACCATGTTACCCGAAGAAGAGTATGAAAACGGGCATATTTTAGTATCAAAAAGTTTAAAAAAATTAACTGATGCTGGCGTAAAAATTAATATGGGTGCCCACGGGCAAATACAAGGCATAGGCGTACATTGGGAAATTTGGATGATGGCACAAGGTGGAATGACTCCTCTAGAAGCCCTACGTACAGCCACTTTAAACCCTGCCATTAATTTAGGGTTAGATGATAATATTGGTTCTTTACAACCCGGCAAATTAGCCGATTTAATTGTGCTTGATAAAAACCCATTAGACGATATTAAAAATACCGAAACTGTAAAATATACCATGGTAAATGGTAGATTATACGATGCTGAGCAAATGAACGAAATTGGTAACTATAACAAACCTAGAGGTAAATTTTATTGGGAGCAAAGCAAAAATGCTGACTTATACAAATATAACAAAGCAGGTACCTTAGATATTGGGCAAGATGTAGATTAGTAATTCATATTTGTATATAGTAACCTTTGTGTAATTGAGTGAAATAACAATTTATAAATTTGCATTTGCTAATCTTTTATGAAAATAAATAATACAGAGCCATTACGAATAATATCATTAGTACCTTCTATATCTGAACTATTAGCCTATTTGGGGCTTGATGAGGAAGTAATAGGTATTACAAAATTTTGTGTACATCCACAAAATTGGTTTAAAAATAAAGCTCGTATTGGGGGTACAAAAAACATCAACATACAAAAAATTATTACGCTGCAGCCTACCCTAGTTATTTGCAGTAAAGAAGAGAATGTTAAAGAACAGGTAAACCAATTAATGCCTCATTGTACAGTGTTGGTAACTGATGTAAAATCATTTACTGAAGCTTTAAAAATGATTGTAACTGTTGGTGAAATAACTAACACAAAGTCTAAAGCTTTGGTATTAGTGAAAGATATTAAAGCAGCATTTAATGAAATTAAAATAAATTCAAAAAAAATTAATTGTTTATACTGTATTTGGTATAACCCATATATGTTTGCCGCAGGCGATACCTTTATTAGTAGTATGTTGCAAAAAGCCGGCTTTGTAAATATGTTAAAAAATAATACTCGATACCCAACGTTGAGCATTAATGAAATTAAAAAATTAAAACCAGCATACATATTATTAAGTACAGAGCCTTTTCCCTTTAAACAAAAACATGTAACTGAGTTGCAAAAACATTTGCCTAACTCAAAAATTTTATTGGTAGATGGTGAAATGTTTAGCTGGTATGGAAGCAGAATGTTAGATGCTGCTAGTTATTTTAAAGCCGTTATAAATTAAATATATGATGGTAAACTAGGCTTAAAACCTTGTTTTAAATGATGCTAGTTGCTTACATTTGTAAAAAAAAGTTATGAGTAAATATGGATCAGGTGTATTGCATGGTGCAGCGTTAGAAGCACTATATAATGACGCAAAAGATAATGAATTTGCATTACCAGCAGTAAATACCATCGGCACAAATACTATTAATGCAACATTAGAAACTGCAGCAAAAGTAAACTCCCCAGTTATTATACAATTTAGCAATGGTGGTGCACAATTTATAGCAGGTAAAGGTATGCCTAATGATAAGTTGCAGGGCAACATTGCAGGCGGCGTATCTGGAGCCTTGCATATACATAACGTAGCAAAACATTATGGCGTACCTGTGGTTTTACATACTGATCATGCATCAAAAAAATGGTTACCGTGGGTAAGTGGTTTAATTGATGCAGGGGAGCAATTTTATAAAGAAAAAGGCCAACCCCTGTTTAGCTCTCATATGCTTGATTTAAGTGAAGAGCCTATTGAAGAAAATATAGCTACCTCGGTGGAGTTTTACAAGCGTATGGCCCCTTTGGGCATGAGTATAGAAATTGAGCTTGGCGTAACTGGTGGCGAAGAAGATGGTGTAGATAATAGTGACGTAGATAATGAAAAATTATACACTCAACCAGAGCATGTTGCCTATTCATACAAAGAACTAAGCAAAGTAGGTAATTTATTTACTGTAGCTGCAGCCTTTGGTAATGTGCATGGTGTATATAAAAGTGGTAACGTACAACTTACCCCAGTAATTTTAAAAAATAGTCAAGATTTTATTGAGAAAGAATTGAAAACTGGGCCTAAACCAGTTTATTTCGTTTTTCATGGTGGTAGCGGCTCACCTCAAAACCAAATTAGGGAAGCTATAAGTTACGGCGCCATAAAAATGAATATTGATACCGATTTGCAGTGGGCATTTTGGGAAGGAATTTTAAATAATTACAAAAAATTTGAAGGTTATTTACAAGGGCAATTGGGCAACCCCGATGGTGCTGATTCCCCAAATAAAAAACATTACGACCCTAGAGTATGGCTTCGTAAAGGAGAAGAAAATTTTAGTAAAAGATTAGAAGAAGCTTTTACTGATTTAAATTGTATAAACAGGAATGCTTAATACTTACAGTAATTTTTAACTTAAATTAGGCTCTATAAATGAAAAAAGAAGAAGATTTTGATTCTATACTTTCTGGAGAAGATAGCCTTGAAGGCATACATAAATCAAGTTGGTTTAAACGAATAAAAAAGGGTATATTAACTTCAACAAAAGATAAGAAAGATGCACCAGAAGGGCTTTGGGAAAAATGTCCAGAGTGTAAGTATACATGCACTATGACCGAGTTGGAAGAGAATTTATATGTGTGCCCAAAATGTGAACATCACCATAGAATTGGCAGTGAAGAGTATTTTGAAATATTGTTTGATAATGCTGTATTTACTGAACTTTTTGCGAACATTACCTCTAAAGATTTTTTAGAGTTTGTTGATCTTAAGCCATACGGAAAAAGGTTAGAAGAAACGTACAAAAAAACTGATATACACGATTCAATTACGGTTGCTCATGGTAAGGTAAATGAACATGATTTTGTAGTGGCATGTATGGATTTTGAATTTATTGGTGGTAGCTTAGGAAGTGTAATGGGAGAAAAAATAAGTAGGGCCTGCGATTATTGCATGAAACACCAAATACCCTTTATGATTATAAACAAAAGTGGTGGTGCTCGTATGATGGAGAGTGCATTTTCTTTAATGCAACTAGCCAAAACATCTGGCAAGTTGCACCAACTTGCAGAGGCAAAAATTCCTTACATTTCTCTTTGTACAGATCCTACTTTTGGTGGTACAACAGCATCATTTGCCATGCTTGGCGATATTATTTGTGGTGAGCCCGGAGCTTTAATTGGTTTTGCAGGCCCAAGGGTAATTAAAGAAACTATTAAAAAAGATTTACCACCTGGTTTTCAACGTAGTGAATTTTTATTAGAGCATGGTTTCTTAGATTTTATTGTTCATAGAAAAAATCTAAAACAAAAAATAACAGATTTATTGGTAATGTTTAAAAATTAATTTTTTTGCACACTTCTTAATTCCAACATATTTAAACTATTGGGTACAAAATTTTTAATATTTTTTTGTACTAAATGAATTGCCTCATCGTACCAAAGCGTTACTATTGGGGCATTTTCAATTATAATACTATCCATTTGTTGGTATAGAGTATAGCGTATACTATCATTTGTTTGGCTTAAAGCCTGCTCATATAAGGCATCATAATTTGTATTTGTAAACCTTGTATAATTTGGGGGAGCTGGGTTTTTACTATAAAATACACTTAAGTAATTTTCTGCATCAGGGTAATCTGCTATCCAACTACCTCTAAAAAATAATGCTTGCTGTTTTGAAGTTTGCTCTAGCAATAAACTTTTTTGTATAGCTTCTACCTGTATATTAAGCCCAATATCTTTTAGTTGGTTGGCTACATAACTAGCAAGGTTTGCATATATAGGTATGGTAAGCAATTTTATGGTAGGCATGTTAACGGTTTGGTTGTAGCCTGCCTCAGCTAATAATTGTTTAGCAAAGGTTGGGTTGTACCTATACCCTTTTACCATATTTTGATTAAAAGAAGGTAATCCCATGGGCACAAACCCACTCTCAGCAGCAGTGCCTATGGAGTTACGCAAGTACAACATCATTTTATTTTTGTCAATGCCATAATTTATAGCTTGCCTTATTTTTTTTAACTTAAGTGGGGAGTTTTTCAGTAATATGTTGTTAGTATCACACAAAATACCAAAATATTCTATGTTTAAATAAGGGTGTTTTTGTAGCTCAATTTTGTTTGTCCATTCTTGTTTTAACTTTCCGGTTTTAGTTAGCAGTTCATCTTTAAATGATGGATCAATGTCATTTATAAAATCTAACTTTTTTTGCTGAAAAGCCAAAAACTCAGTTGCTTTACTATCATAAAAATGAATACTTACACCATCC
>JANMAV010000191.1:0-3860 GCA_031360055.1 Ferruginibacter sp. | reverse complement strand
CAATTATGTACCGTTTACCTAATTGGTTATAAAAGTTTAATAGATTTACAATTGTTGAATATAGCCCAGATGGGCAGAAGTAGCTGCCGCAACTACCTTACTTTAAAATATAATAAACTAATTTGCGGCACTACTACAGACAGCTGGGGACTAATGTTTATTTATATTAATATGCCCATGCTCCTAATGTTTGAAAAACTTTTGGCATAAAATTTTTAACTTTTGTTACACAATATGAAATCCATTACCCTTAACAAAAACATTAGCCGCCGGGTAGAGAGTGGCCACCCTTGGATATTTGCCAACGAAGTAAATACGGGTAAAGGAAAAGATACCAATGCTGCCCCTGGAGAAATTGTAGATGTATATACTTTTGATAAAAAATTTATTGGTAGAGGATACTACAACCCACAATCTCAAATATCGGTAAGGTTGCTTACGAGAGATAAAAATGAGGCTATTAACGATGCCTTTTTTTACAACAAAATAAAAGCGGCATGGGCTTATAGGCAACAATTGGGCTATGCCGAAAACTGCCGATTAATATTTGGCGAAGCCGATGATATACCACAATTAATTATAGATAAGTTTAACGATTACTTTGTAATACAAACCCTTGCCCTTGGTATAGATGTGTGGAAACCTAGTATAGTAAAGGCTTTGAACGAATTGTTTACCCCCAAAGGTATTTACGAACGCAACGATGTACCCGTAAGAGAACTTGAGGGCATGGAGCAACACAAAGGTTTTTTAAGTGCCGAGTTTGATACCAATATTATTATTAACGAAAAGCAAATAAGCCCTGATATACCAGCAGTAAAAATGCACATTGATATTGCTAATGGGCAAAAAACAGGCTACTTTTTAGACCAACAAGATAACCGACTTGCTATAAAAAACATAGTAAAGGGGGCTGATGTGCTTGGGGCTTTTTGCTACACAGGGTCGTTTGAAATAAGTGCTGCTTGCTTTGGTGCAAAATCGGTTTTGGGGTTAGATATATCAGCAAACGCTATTGAAATGTGCAACAAAAATGCGTTGCTAAATGGGGTAGAAGATGTGTGTACGTTTAAATGTGTGAATGCTTTTGATGTTTTAAAAACATTATCGAAAGAAGAAAAAAAATGGGATGTGGTTATGCTAGATCCACCATCGTTTACAAAAAGCCGGACAAGCATAGATAAAGCTGTGGCTGGTTACAAAGAAATAAATTTACGTGGTATTAAATTAGTAAAACCCGGAGGCTTTTTGGTTACCAGCAGTTGCACCAATTTAGTACAACCGGCTTTATTTTATGATATAATTGTAATGGCTGCTAAAGATGCTAAACGAAGAATAAGACAAGTTGTTTTTAATGCCCAAAGTGCCGACCACCCCATAATTAGCGGACAAGAAAATACCCATTATTTAAAGTTTTTGGTGGTGCAGGTGTTGTAATTATTTACGGCAAGCATTATTGCGATAAAAGCTTTAAATATGTTTAGCTAAATATTAGCTGCTGAACAAATAATTACATATTAATATTTTGGCCTTTTTTTAATTTTTCAATTTGTTGTAAAATATTCTTTTTGTTGTTTTCATCAGGTGCAATTAGTAATGCTGCGTCAGCATATTTAAGTGCTTCTTTATAATTAGCTTCGCTACTAAAAGCCCTTACCATGCCCATATTAGTTGTAAACTGATTTGGGAACTTTTTATAATTGGTTTTGAATAGTAGTGCTGCTTCTGCAGTTTTTTTATTGTTTAAAAGTTGCCTAGCATAATTATGCACTTCCTGCATATTGCCTAATGGGGTAGCTTCTTTCATTATTTCTTCAGCTTGTGCAACATTGCCCATCTTGTCTAAAATTTTTGCTTTGGTAGAAAGTGTAGTAAAATTTTTTTCGCCTACAGAGCCACTAATGGCATAGTTGGCCCACTCTAATCCTTCTTCTAAATTTGTATTATTTTCTGCTGTCCAATTTGCAGCTTGTGCCCATGCCTGCCAGTCAAATCCTTTTTCGCTTTTAAGTTCGTTTCTAAACGAGCTGATTTGTGCAGTATTTACATCAGCTTCAACTGTAAATGGAAAACGTAATTTTTCCCACTGCAATGCTACTGTAGCAGTATTGATTGTTTGGTTTAGAAAAACGAATTCTAGGAATTCAATTGGTTTATCAAGCATTTGTTGCTTTACAGTTATACGCAATGCATCTTCTGCTTGGTTATAAAAGTAACTACCCCAGGCGCCATTATTTTTTGAAAATATCAGGATTGATTCCTCTTTGCCTGGTGCTATGAAGAAGCCATATTTGCCAGCTGGTATTTTGTTGCCATTTATTGTAACATCGCTAGAAAATGAAATTGTAGTATTTTCATTTGCACCTGCCCGCCAAGGCGCTGCTTTGCTTGTACCAAACCCAAGATCATTAAAACCGTAAGGCACTAATGTTCCCCAAATTTTGCCTTCACGACCTTTTAAAGATGGCCTGTTATAATTTATGGTAACATCAGTTAAGCCAACTTTTTCTGACACTATTGCTTTTTTATTACCACCATTAGGTAAAGTAGTAAGTTGTGCAAATGATGAAATACTGCTTATAAAAAAAATTGTAGTTAATAATACTAAATTCTTCATTGTTATGATTTTAATTAGTTTGGATACAGATGAATTATTTTTAGTTCAAATATATAATATTTAGATTTTTGGTGGAGGCTTATAATTTTAATTATCTATTTTTAATATTAAAATTCGTTAATAAATATTAGTACATGAAATATCTTTTATTAATTACTCTTTTTATAGCTTTTTTAATTGAAGCTGCACTTACATTTTTATTATTTTTTAAAATAGATATTGCCTTAAAAATGTTTGGGATTGTTAACAATGATCAAATATCATTTTTAGCATACATTATTGCTTGGTTTTGTTTACTTGCCACAATAAGTATTTGTTACATGATTTACGGTGTACAAAAAAATGTAGCAAACGTTGATATACTTATATATATTTTTGGAATTTGGTGGATTGGGCTAGGTATTGCTGTTTACATAATATTTAAGAAGACAGATAATTTAATTTTGGACAGTTTAAAAGGATTTTTATTGATAGTATTTAATTTCTATTACCGACGAACTAAATTAAAAGTAAAATTAACGTAAAAATAATTAATGTTTAAACATTGAGCTGTAAACTTATTTGTATATTTACATTCTAAAAAATTAAATATATGAGTTTAATACAAGATTTGGAGTGGAGATATGCCACAAAAATATGAATGGCGAAGCAGTATCTGCAGAAAAGTTAGATGCCATATTGCATGCTACAAACCTTGCTGCAACAAGTTATGGATTATAACCATTTAAAGTAATAATAGTAAGTAATGAAGAAACAAAAACGAAATTACAAGCAGCTGCTTATGGTCAACCTCAAGTAGGAAGTGCGTCACACGTTTAAGTATTTGCAATACCTGAAAAAATTAAAGCTGCTGATGTGGATGCTTTTATTGCACATATTGCAGCAGTAAAAGTATGCCTATTGAATTATTTGATGGTTATAAGGGAATGATTAACAGCACAATTGGTGCTGCTCCTGCTTATCAACAACAAATATGGAGTGCAAAACAAGCTTACATAGCTTTAGGTACAGCTTTAGCAGCAGCAGCTGAACAAAAAGTTGATTCTTGCCCAATGGAAGGATTTGATGCAGCAGAATTTGATAAAATTTTAGAGTTAAAGGGTTACAAAACTGCTGTAATTTTGCCTATTGGTTATATAGCAAGTTATGATGCAACAGCCAACTATAAAAAAGTAAGAAAACAAGAACCTGACATATTTTTTTAAATAAGATAATATGTATTAAATTTAAAAAAAGCGACTGA
>JANMAV010000163.1:0-30575 GCA_031360055.1 Ferruginibacter sp. | reverse complement strand
TTGAGATGAATTTTTTAATGTCTATTTCAATCATTTCCAATATTATTTATGTAATTGTAATGCTCACTTCAGGGAATATATTAAGTTTAAGCCAAGTAACGTTAGTGTATGTATGCCAATTTTTATATACTAATACATTATTTTTTTTCAATTCTTAGCTTGTTTTTTACAAACAAAAACAAAAAGTTTTTAAATTTATAACATAATTAAAAGCATATGTTATTAGGTATTGCTTTGGAGCATATTATAATTTGTAAAAGAAATATATTATGAAATTTGTTAGGCTATGCACAGATACGCCATGCTACTTTACCTGCCCTGCTTATGTTAGCCAGTAGCGCAACTCAATAAAAGTTAACCGGTTTAGCGATGAATTAAATTTAGAGCAGCAATGGAATGAGAGATTAATTTATTTTAACAATTAAGTTATACTGAAAATACAGCTCCCGAAACCATACTACTTTGCCAAAAAGAGCTGCTTGGCAAAAACAAACTCTTACACAATGGATGTATGATATATATACCATTACTGAAAAAGTTTATGCAGATGCTATGCTTGATGTGAAGTTAGATTAACAATATAATTTTAAATATGTAGCATCATTTAATGATCAATTACTTAAAGCTTGTGTGAATTTAGCTGGGGTGTTGAATTATGTGTTTGGGAAATAATTATTGCCCTTGTATTACAAAAGTAAGCGGCTGCCTGCGGTATGCTTTAACAGGGTAACCAAATTGTATAGCTGGTGTCCATTTACCACTTTTACTTATCACTCTAATAGCCTCCTTTTCCATGCCATAGCCGAGGTTTGTTTCGGGGGTAATATCAGATACGTAACCATTTTCATCAACAATAAATTTAACAACTACTGTATACGTACCATTTGGAGCATTATTCTCAGCAGGTACTAATGGATTCATGTTTTTTCTTAAAAAATTTGCAAAAGCATTTACACCACCTATATATGTAGCCTCAACTTCTGCCACACCTGTAACATTTGATTTGTTAATTACATTGCCCAAACTGTCATACTTGGTTATTACTCCGAAAGTATCTTTATATTGTGCATCAATTTTTACTTTTCCATTTGTAAAATAAATTACATGTTGATAGGTTTTGGTAATACTATCGGCTAATATTTTATAACTTAAAATGCTGGAATCGTAACCAAATGAGCTTGAATTTGTTTTTCTTCCATTTACGTATATAGTTGAATCTATTTTATTACCAAATTCATCCCAACGCTGCCAAAGCCCAGTTTCTGCACTGTTGTTATAAATGCCTTCATTCTCAATTTTTCCATTAGCATAGTAGCTTCTAAATAAACCTTGTAGAGTGCTTAAAGTAGAGTCAGTAAAATGCACTTCCATAAAAATTTTGTCGGTAAGTAAATTAAAACAATCCAATTTAAATAATTCTTCTTCTTTAAAGCCTTTGCCTTTAAACGTGGCTTCTTTTTGGCTAATAGATGAAAAATTAGCATCTAAATAAAATATGTGAGTATATGTTTGTGCATGGCTGCTAAAATGGCTACATAAACATAGCACTATTATTAATTTATTCATGTTATTGTGTTGTTGTGGCCTCGTCAAGAATCGAACTTGAATCTAGAGCTTCGGAAACTCCCATACTATCCATTGTACTACGAGGCCTACTGTATGGCTGATTGGGTTAATTTTATTGTTGCATTGCTATGATGATAATTTGTTGTTTTGCTTTAATTGCATTACATAATTAATATTAATGTATAAAACAATCTTACATGGCTATCCTTAATTCTATTTGCCAAACTTTACAATGTTAGTACCAAATATTTGCACCGCAATTGCTAATAAAATAACTCCAAAAAATTTACGAACTACTAAAAGTCCATTTGGACCTAAAGCTTTTTCTATCCATTTTAAAGAGCCAAGTACTAAAAAAATTACAATACAATTTATTATGATTCCAAACAAAATGTTTATATCATAAAAATTTGCTTTTAAGCTCATAATAGTTGTAAGCGTACCACTACCTGCTATTAGCGGAAATGCAATGGGCACCACACTACCACTTTTGGCATTATTTTCTGCTTTAAAAAAATCAAGGCCTAGCACCATTTCTAAACCAATTATAAATATTACAATACTACCAGCTACTGCAAAAGATGGTATTTTAAGCCCCAATAAATTTAAAAACTCTTTACCCAAAAACAAAAACAAAACCATTAAAGTTCCTGATGCTAATGTAGCTTGTATAGTATTTATTTTGCCACCCATTTTTGCTTTTAATGAAATTAGTACGGGTGCAGAACCTAACATATCTATTACTGCAAACAAAGTAAATGATACGGTTATTATTTCTTTTATGAGTACATGACCAAAATCAAACATAAGTTTAGTTTTTACAAATATAAATTTATTTTGAAGATGCTATTTTTTACAGTCTAATTAAACTACTTTTCTGTGTATAATTTTTTCGTACCCTACTATGTTCATTAACACCAACAACATTCCATAAAATACATCTTCTACTGGTATGGTATAAATTCTTACATCTGTATTAAATGCATTGTTATAGGTTATTACAGGTATAGCAGTAAGTAACCCATTTATGATTAAAAATGGCACTAAAATTATTGCATACGATATTAAGAATGCTGTATTATTAAAACTTTTAAAATAGGTTGAAAAAACTAATACTATTGCAATAAAAATAGCCAACAATACGCTTGTGCTAGCTGTATAATATAGTTTTGGATGTAGCAAACCAATTATTAATAGACCCAACGCTAATATTTTTAAAATAGTATTGCTAATTGTGTTTTTTTGTAACAATGGAAAATAACATCTAACACACTCATAAATAAAAGTACAACAGTATGGTACTACAAAAAAGAAAAGCACCTCTTCTACAGGTAAATTAAAAATGTACAAACCAGTGATGTATTTTTCATTAAAAAACCATACACTTAGATGAGCAAAAAAAGCATCCCATAAAATATAAAATAAAGCTGGCAATAACATAGCTCCAAAAACTGCTTTCCATTTTTTATAAAAAGCTACTTTTTTATCGAAACTCAATGCCAACGGTCCTACAATTGATGCAGCTAAAATGAGAAAATATGTGTGGTGTAAGTTCAAAATATTATTTAACGGCTATTGTTTTGATGAACCTTAAAGGCTCAAAGATATAAAGTTGCACAAAGAAAAAATTGAGTGCTTGATATTATAAAATTGGTTTAAATTTTAATGGACTTAAAGTTCCCCTTCGAGTGATTTAGGAGACTTTTAAAACACCTTCCGTAATTTATCAGCTTTTACCTTTTCCCAATATTTTTTTGCTACATACAACATTCCAAAACTTTCGCCTTGCTCCTTATTAATATGTTTATGGTGCATTTTATGAGCCCAACGAATGGTACGTACATATACATTATTGCTACGGGTAAACCATTTAAAACGTTGGTGTATAATTACATCGTGTACCAAAAAATAAGCAAAGCCATACATAGCTATGCCAAAGCCTATTGAAGATGCTATATAGTTACCATGCTGTAAACCTAACATAATGCATAGCCAACTTGGGATTGCAAAAATGAGAAAAAAAGCATCGTTTTTTTCAAATAAATGATTTGTAGGTTTATGATGGTCTTCATGCAAATACCACAAAAAGCCATGCATTACATATTTATGAGTTAGCCAAGTAATACCTTCCATTAAAAAAAATGTAGTAAATGTTATGGCTAAATAATATATTATAGTCATAAATAAATTTTTAAAAGCATAAAAAATATTAGCATAATAATTAGCAAATTTACTGCAAATTTATTGTGCTTGATAAACGGCATAATGTTAAATAAAAATTGTAGTAAACCACTTATTAAAAACCAGCATAAGTAATTGTAGGTTGGTATGGTGCCATTGCCCAGCCATTGCCAATAACCCAATTTTACAGCAACAGGCTCCAGCACCCAATCAAAAAATACAGCAAGCATTGCAGCATCACTAACTAACGAAAAAATTTGTAATGGTTTATTTGTAATTGTAGCATCTTGCCCTGAGGCTTCAGCTACTTTGATAGTTAATTTTTTTAAAACCATATGTACGGTTATACCACAGCAGTACATTATAATAAACCAATTAACCCCAATTACAAAAGGTACATTTTTAAAACCTGCGCCTAGTGTTTTACCATAATTATATTCTCCAAAAAGTAGGCCTGTGCTAGTTCCTATAATTTCTACAACAAAACCAATACATACACAAACTGCAGTAAAAAGTAAAAACCATTTGTTTATTTGCTGCTGTGTATAAAAAATTAACATAAGCATTAGTAAGAGATTAAAAGGCGTAGAGGCTATAAAAAATGCTTTATTAAAAAATAATATTCCAATTAAACCAATGGCATGAAATAAAATAGCTACTGCAGTTGCTTGTTGAACTTTTGATGTAATCATTATCAATTTTTATCATTTTTTAATATAAGTTCAGCAACAATTTTTGCGCTTTTTAAACATAAAGGAATACCACCACCAGGGTGTACGCTACCACCACAATGATATAAGTTTTTTATAGAACTGCTAAAATTTGAGTGTCTTAAAAATGCTGCCATAGCAGCGTTTGAGCTTGTGCCATACAATGAGCCTAGGTATGAGCCTGTGTTTTGTTGTATGAGTTGTGGGTGCAAACTTTGTTCAGTTTCTATATAGTCTTCAATATTTGTTTGTAAAATTCTATTCAATTTTTTTATTATTGCCTCTTTTGCTTGTTGTAAAATTTTTGTAGCATTATAGTCTGTCTTTGCTGGGCTGTTTATCATTACAAACCAATTTTCGCAGTCATTTGGAGCATGCCCTTGCTCTTGCTTTGAAGTTATATTTATGTAAATAGTAGGGTCAGCATACAATGTTTTTTTATTAAATATGCAATCAAACTCAGCTGCATAATTTTTTGTAAAAAAAATATTGTGCAAGCCAAGTGTAGTAAACTTTTTATGTATACCCCAATAAAAAACCAATGCACTACTACTTCTTTCTTGCTGTAATATTTTTAATGCCTTTGCATTATTTTGCAACAAATTTTTATAGGTGTAATATACATCTGCATTGCTTATCACAACATCTGCCCATTCAGTTTTATTTTGTACAACAGCACCTAATGCCACGTTATTTTTAGTAAGTATTTGTTGTACGTTGCTGTTAAAATAAAATTGAACACCTTTTTTTATTGCCAATTTATGCAGTGCATTAGTAATGCTAATCATTCCACCTATAGGATAAAATGTACCTTGGTTTTGCTCTAGGTGAGGTATAAGGCTTAGCATTGCCGGAGCTTTGTAAGGGTTGCTGCCATTGTAAGTGGCATACCTGTTAAAAATTTGCTGTGTTTCGGGTGTTTTAAAAAGCGTATTATACTTTGCCAAACTGTGTACTAAGTATGTAATTTTTATTGAGAATAAAGCTTTTATAGTTCGCCAATGAAACCAAGTACTAGTTTTGTGTAAGGAGTAGTTTAAAAATATAGTACCTACATTTTCATATAATTTTTGAGCTCGGGTAAGGTATTTTATAATGTTTTTTTGAGGCTCACCAACCTTATCTTCTAATTCTTTTGCAAATAAATTTTTATTGGTATAAGCATCTATTATTTTGCCATTTTCATAAAAATAGGTACAGGCAATAGGTACTTGTTGGTAGGTAAAATACGTTGCTATATTTTCATCTGCAAGTGTAAAAAGCTCTTCTATATTATCGGGTTGTGTAAATAATGAAGGGCCAGCATCAAAACTATACCCTTGTTTTGTAAATGCAGTAAGCTTACCACCAGGCACATTGTTTTGCTCAAAAATTTTTACGGCAAAACCCTGTACGGCAAGCCTAATAGCCGCTGCCATGCCTGCTACACCACTACCAATAACAATTGCTTTTTTTTGCTGCATGGTTTTACAATGAGTTAAAAGAGCTACGTAAACCAGCTTTTACATAAATAACTGCTTTAAAACTATTGCTTATTCTTACCCTGTTTTGTAATAAAGAATCTGGTTGGTATTTTTTTATTTTTTTAAATAAGCTCAAGTAATATTTGTAGGCTAAATACACACCAAATTTTGCTTTTGCTGGTAGTTGCAATATTCCTTGGTATGCATGCTCCAAATCTACAGCAATATCATTTTCTATTAACTGTTTATCTGCAGCAGTAAATTTTTTAAAATTTACATTAGGAAAATATGTACGGTTAAGTTGTTCATTATCGGCCTTTACATCTCTCAAAAAATTTATTTTTTGAAATGCAGCTCCCAATGATTGTGCATAAGGTTTTAATTTTTCATAATTAGATTTATCCCCTTCGCAAAAAATGTACAAACACATTAGCCCCACAACTTCTGCACTTCCATAAATGTAATTTTTATATCCTTCTGCATCATATTGCATTTCATGTAAGTCCATTTCCATACTCTTAAAAAAAGCTTCAATTAGTGCTACATCAATATTATATTTATTTACTGTAAGTTGAAAACTATTTAAAATAGGGTTAAGGCTAATGCCCTCTGTTATAGCAGCATAAGTTTGCTGCTTAAATTGCTGTAACAGTACTTTTTTATCGTACTGGTGAAAGGTATCTACAATTTCATCAGCAAAACGCACAAACCCATATACATCATATACTGGCGCTCTTAAGCTGCTATGCAACGTACCAATAGCACTACTAAAAGAGGTGCTGTACTGCTCAGTTGTAAGTTTGCTACATTGGTGACTTACGCTATGAAATAAATCAATCATATTACCTGCATATTTTTCATATTTGAAAATTCTTTTTGTATTAATTTGGCTACTACCTCACCACTAATTAACGATGGTGGCACCCCCGGCCCTGGTACGGTTAGTTGCCCTGCATAATATAAATTGCTTACCTTTTTACTTTTTATACGTGGTTTTAAAATAGCTGTTTGCATTAACGTATTTGCCAAGCCGTAAGCGTTGCCTTTAAATGCGTTATAATCATCTACGAAATTTGATACTGCATAAGTTCTTTTATACACAATACTGTTAGTAATTAGTTGGCCAGTTTGTTGTTCAAATCTTTGTATAATTGTGTTAAAATATTCATCTCTTAATGCTTCCGTATCTCCTGAAAGCCCTGCTGCTACTGGTATTAAAAAAAATAAATTTTCACCGCCAACTGGTGCTATAGTTTCATCAGTTACTGAAGCTGCACACACGTAAAACAATGGCTCAGTTGGCCATTTTGGCGTATCGTAAATTTCTTTACCATGCAGGTTAAAATCCACATCAAAAAACAAAGAATGATGTTGCACATTTTCCAGCTTTTTATTAAGCCCAACATAATATAATAATGATGATGGCGCCATTACCCTTTTTTGCCAATATGCATCAGTATATGTTTGGTATTGAGCTGCTAATAATTTGGTTTCTGTAAAATGGTAATCGGCGGCAGATATTACAACATCGGCCTCAAACACTTGCTGTTGTTGGCTATCATTATTAGCTGTAACTGAAGTAGCTTTGCCACTTACTACATTAATGGATGCTACATTTTGGTTAAACAAAAACTGTACACCTACTTCAGTTGCTAATTTGTGCATACCAGCAGCTACTGCATGTAGCCCACCTTTTGGGTACCAAGTTCCTAATTTTACATCAGCATAATTCATTAAGCTATATAATGCAGGTATATGCTCTGGCAATGCACCTAAAAACAACACAGGAAATTCCATTAATTGTTGCAACATAGTATGTTTAAAAAATTTAATGATGTGTTTTTTCATGTTGGTAAACACATCAAGCTTTACTATGCCTTTGGCAAGCTCAATATCAATAAATTCTGTTATAGATAAGCTTGGTTTAAACACTAATTTTTTTACACCTACTTCATATTTATATGCTGCTTCCTTTAAAAAATTATCTAATTGTATTCCACTTCCTATTTCTATGCTTTCAAACAGTGTTTTTAACTGCGTATAATTTGCTGGTATATCTATTTTTTTGTTTGGATAATATACTGTGTATGAAGGGTCAAGCCTTTGTAAATTATAATATGTATCAACATTTTTGCCAAAACAATTAAAGTATCTTTCAAACACATCGGGCATCCAATACCAACTAGGGCCCATATCAAAAGTAAACCCTTCGGCCTCAAATTTTCTGGCTCTGCCTCCTGGCATATCATGCTTTTCGAGCACAGTAACTTGCCAGCCTTGTTTTGCCATAAAAGTAGCGGCAGATAAGCCTGCAAAACCACTACCTATTACAATTGCTTTGTTCATTAATTAGTTTGTTTGTAAAATGTAGTTGGCAGAATTTTGTATATAATTAGTAGAGGATGATTTATAGAAGGTATTAGCAGTTGGCATAAATATTTGCAAATTTTATTTTTTATAATTTATAAGGTGGGCAATGTTGGGATATGTACTGCTGCACAGTATAGCCCAGATTGAAGCGGCTAGCTTTTTTTTGGCTGCCCTTGAGCCCAAAAAAACTAATAGCGTAAAGCTGGATACAACTGCTTAGTAAAAACAAAATCTTCCTGCTTCAACATCAAAAATTATTCATAACATGCAGCTATAATAATGTAATTATAAACTTACCTAAACCCCTAAACCCCTAAACCCCTAAACCCCTAAACCCCTAAACCCCTAAACCCCTAAACCATACTACCCAATTGTCCAAGTTTCTCTTCCTTTTAATAGTTTATCTAAATTACCAGGGCCCGTTTTTGCCAAAGCCTCTTGCAATTGCATACTCATTACATCTTCATAACAAGCTCTATCTTTTTGGTAAAATACACCAAAAGGCCTAGGTAAATGGCCTTGTAAGCTAGGGTCATCAAACATTCTAATTAATATTTGTGCCTTATAAAAATCGTTTTCATCGTGTATCCATAAATCGCTTGTGCTTGTATCTTCTTCTAGGTTTACAATGGTGGGTTTAAAGCCATCTAACTTTATACCTTTTGTATTATTTGCACCAAATAATAAGGGTTTGCCTTGCTCTAAAAACAATGCTTCTTCTGGCTTAGAATTTTTTTCAGTAAATATTTCAAAAGCTCCATCATTAAAAATATTACAGTTTTGATAAATTTCTAAAAATGACGATCCCTTGTGTGCTGCTGAACGTAGCAACATGGCTTGAAGGTGTTTAGGATCTCTATCCATACTACGGGCAATAAAGCTAGCATCTGCACCCATAGCTAAAGCCAAAGGGTTAAAAGGATGATCAATACTACCCATTGGGGTACTTTTTGTAACTTTATTCTCTTCTGATGTTGGTGAATATTGCCCCTTAGTGAGGCCATATATTTGGTTGTTAAAAAGTAAAATATTTACATCAAAATTTCTGCGAAGTAGGTGTATGGTGTGGTTACCACCAATGCTTAAAGCATCACCATCTCCTGTTACTATCCAAACACTAAGCTCCGGCCTTGCCGCCTTTAAGCCACTTGCTACTGCTGTGGCTCTGCCATGTATGCTGTGCATACCATAGGTGTTCATATAATATGGAAACCGGCTACTACAACCAATACCGCTTACAATTACAATATTTTCTTTAGGTATGCCAAGGGTAGGCATTACTTTTTGTACTTGTGCAAGTATGCTATAATCGCCACAGCCGGGGCACCAACGTACCTCTTGGTCAGTAGCAAAATCTTTTGCAGTAAGTGTGGGTTTTGGTGTGGTTGCAGTATCTGTCATATATATATAATTAAAATGCAAATTTACTACAAAGCTGCTGTTTTATTGCAGCCCTATTTTTTTGAGTATAGCTAAATAAGAAAATTATAAAAGCCGTTGGCAAAACCAACGGCTTCGGTTATTACAACCGTAAAAATTAATGTTTGTTTACAGCATGGTTAGTAGATACTACCCAAGGCTGCACATAATTTTAAATTAGACATTTATACCTCCTTTTTCTTTGGTGAATTACGCTACAATTTAATACAGATTGAAATAATAAACAATAACTTTTTTGTTTTTAACAAAAATGCAGTTGCTATTTTATAAAAAAATATAGAGGTAAATTAATGTACGTGGCTTGTAGAAACACATTTGCTTTTACGGCACAATGTGTAATTTATATAATGGGCACTAATAATAAAAATAACGGCTGGCACTATAAAATAAACTTCTATAGGTAAAAAAAATTGCTTTGTTATAAGTATTAAAAACCCAACAACAAATAGCCACACAGGTAATTTATTTTGATGATGATTTTTATACCCATGTAGCAGTGCATATACGCCGATGGCAAAAGCCAAAATAATCATTCCCCACTCAAAATATATGTTGTGTATAATGTTTACTCCAAAAAGTGGAAGGCTAGTTAATATAATAGGTAGTACAATACAATGTATAGCACAAGCAAGCGATGTTGCAATACCTAAAGCGTCCCAATTTGTTTTTATAGCCATGAATAGCTTGCAAAGATATAACTATTTGCAATTATGTTGCAAATAGTTGTGTTAAAAGTACTTGAGAAAATTTTACCCTAATACCTCTTGCATAACCTGTAAAGTTTTTAGCTCTCCAAAATCTGGCAGGTGTAATTGATAATACTGCACATATTTTGCTAATAAATGCCGCCTGGTAATGTGGTTTAGTGTAATATTTGCCAGCTCATTTGGTAGCATTGTTTTTAATAGTTCTGAAGTGGTGAACGCATCGCTATTAGCTAAAAAATAACCATGAGTGGGTTGCTCATGTACAAAATAACCTTCTTGTAAATCTACAAAAATGTTGGTTGTGCTGTAGTTGTCATCTATTTTAAACCCAAAAAAGTGACTTAATTGCAATGCAATAAATAATGGATAATTTGCAGCTTCCTTCGCTGATGCTTTGTCTAAATGGAGTAAAATATCCTCACAAAAGTAGAATAAATCAATATTTTGTTCAGGCTGTTTTAGTAATTTATAGAGCATTTCCATCAAAAAAACTGCAATACTATTTTTAAGTACATGGGTAAGTACTTGCTCGTAAACTATGGTTCTATTATATTCTTTAATTCTATGCATGGTATTGCGTTCATTATAATACACATCCATTTGTAATATTGAGCCTGGCTGAAATAGGCTAGCTTTTTGCCCGTTTTTTTTTGCAGTTCGTACCCCATTTACCATGTATGTTTGCACACCAAAGGCCTCTGTAAATGCGGTAACTACTAAGCTAGTTTCGCCATATTTTATAGTTTTTAATATTATGGCTTTGGTTTTGTACATGGGTGCAAGGCAAATTATAGTAAAAATGTATCATTTACAATGTTTACACTTTCTTTGCAAAAATTTTAAATTTAATAGATATTAGATATGTGGCAACAGCTAGCAAAATTTGTTATAAAATGTAGAATTGCGGTTTTAATTTTTTTAGCCCTTTTTACAGGGGTTATGAGTTACTATGCTGCACAAGTAAAGTTAAGTTACGAGTTTAGCAAAGCTATACCAACTAACAACCAAAAGTATATGGATTACATGCTTTTTAAACAAAAATTTGGCGATGATGGAAATTTATTGGTTGTTGGTGTTACTACAAAAAATTTATTTAAGTTAAAAACTTTTAATCTATATCAACAATTACAAACAAACCTAAAAAATATAAAAGGGGTAGAAGATATTTTGAGTGTTCCTTTAGCCATAAACCTGGTAAAAAATGCTGAAACAGAAAAACTAATAGCAACCAGAATTTTTGCTGATACCATAATTACTCAAGCAGCACTAGATAGCTCAAAAGCCATATTTTATTCCTTACCATTTTATGCTGACAGGTTGTATAATAACAATAGCAGTAGCTATTTAATGGCTGTAAGGGTTAATAAAGCCTTATTGGCCACAAAAGAAAGATCTGCGGTGATAGCTCAGGTAGATGCTACGTTAGAAGAATTTAAAAACAAGGCTGGGGTAGAGCTACATGCAAGTGGGCTACCATTAATACGTACTATTTTAGCGGATAGAATAAAGAAAGAAATGAAACTTTTTTTATTAGCATCTTTAGGTTTGAGTGTGCTTATTTTGGTACTTTTTTTTAGATCGGTAAGCACCACAATTTTGTCTTTATTAGTGGTGTTAATTGGGGTAGTAAGCACCATTGGTACCACATACTTATGTGGCTATCAAATTACATTGCTTACTGCATTAATACCATCTTTAGTGGTAGTAATTGGCATACCTAATTGTATATATTTTATAAATAAATACCATACTACCTATGTAGCAGATGCTGCTAACCCTAACCCTAATGCCAGAAAAACCAATGCCTTAGTAGCCATGGTAAGTAAAATGGGTGTAGTAACCTTGTTTTGTAATATTACAGCTGCCATTGGTTTTGTAGTATTTGCATTTACAAAAAGTGCCATTTTGCAGGAGTTTGGTGTAGTGGCAGGTATTAGCATAATGGTAATATTTTTTATATCGTTTTTGTTACTTCCTGCTGCATTAAGTTTATTACCTGCACCAAATGCTACACAGCTTAAGTATTTGCATAATAGCATTGTAGATGCTGTTTTACATATATTACAAAAATGGGTGTTTCAATATCAAAAACCTGTATTGCTAATTACTTTATTGGTTGTAATAGTAAGTATACTTGGTGTACTGAGGTTAAAAACGGTAGGGTATATAGTTGATGATTTACCTAAAAATGATAAAATTTATGTTGATTTAAAATATTTTGAAAAAAACTTTAATGGAGTAATGCCGTTGGAGATAATGATTGATACTAAAAAACGAAGAGGATTATCAGGTTTAAAAGCATTGGCTATTTTTGAAAAAGTAGATTCCTTATCGCAATTTATTGCCACACAAAAAGAAATGACAAAGCCTTTAAGTTTGGCCGAGGGGTTAAAGTTTGCCAAACAAGGTTTTTATGAAGGCGATTCAACCAACTACTTACTACCCAATAATTTTGATGGGGCATTTGTAGGAGAATATTTACGCCCTACAAAAGATACAACCAATAACACACAGAGCAATTTTACAAAAACGCTTCGTTCATTTTTAGACAGTAATGCACAAACTACCCGTATAAGTATAAGCATGGCAGATGTGGGTACAGAGGCTTTGCCGGTGTTATTAAATAAAATTGAAAAACGCTCAGCGGAGTTGTTTGATACTAGCTACAAAGTAACCCTAACAGGCAGTAGCATTACATTTTTAGAAGGTAGTAAGTTTATCATAAACGGGCTTAAAGAAAGTATACTATGGGCATTTGTGCTCATAGCTTTTTGTATGTTATTTTTGTTTAAATCTGTACGCATACTAATTTGTAGCCTTATACCAAACATGATACCCTTGCTAATAACCGCCGGCATTATGGGTTGGGTTGGTGTAGCTTTAAAACCAAGCACCGTGCTAATATTTAGTATTGCCTTAGGCATTGCTATTGATATTACCATTCGTTTTTTAGTAAACTACAAACAAATATTGCCTGAAAATAATAATGATGTACCAGCGGCGGTAAAAAATACCATTCAACAAACTGGGTTAAGCATTATTTATACATCGCTTGTGCTTACAGCAGGATTTATAATTTTTTGTGCCAGTAGCTTTGGAGGCACTTTTGCATTGGGTTGGTTAACCTCAGTAACACTATTTACTGCTACCCTTACCAATTTAGTTTTGCTGCCAGTACTAATTTTAATTACTACAAAGAAAAAGTTGAAGGGTTGATGAAAAGTTGAGAAAAGGGTTGAGCGGAAGGTTTATTAGGTTGATGAAAAGGGTTAGAAGTTTAGGGGTTTAGATTTTAACTATCAATTACATTTCTTTTTTGTACAAATTCAATTCACAGCTGTTATAGTTTTTTTCCGTAGCGAACGGCAAAAGCATTGTGAAAATGTGTAAAGTTAATTAAATGTTTAATTACCTCTTTGTATAAGGAAAAGCTGTCCATCTGCTCTTTTGCCAACTGCAATTTTCTACTTTTCCAGCTGCCATCTGCTAACTGTCAACTGCCTCTTGCCAACAGCCAACTTACCACCGCCACCACATATTAGCATTAAATTACTATGAATGATATGCAGCATTTGTTAAAAATAATTGTCAATTATTTAACAATATGTACTTTTGTAGATTATATTTGTTCAATAACCAAAAATATACAATGAGAAAAGCAATGTTAACGCTGTTAGCTGGCATAGTATTCATGCTTACAGCAGCAGCTCAAGATCGTACCATTACTGGTAGATTAGTAGATGATAAAGGAGCTCCTGTAGCTGCTGTATCAGTAACCTCATCAGATGGTAAAAACGGTACCCAAACCGATAGAGATGGTAAATACAGTATTGTAATAAGCAACAAAGCAAAAACCCTAACATTTAGTAGCGTAAACTACGAAACTACCACTAGAAGTATTGGTAATTTAGGAGTTATAAATGTGAGCTTGGTAAATGCAAATAGCAAGTTAGAAGAGGTTGTAGTTACAGCTCTAGGAATTGTTAGAGATAAACGTTCTTTAGGTTATGCATCTCAATCATTAAAAACAGATCAGATTGCAGACAGAGGTGAGCTTAACGTTGTTAATGCATTACAAGGCAAAATAGCTGGTGTTAGTATTACTGGTGCTAGTGGAGCAGCTGGGGCATCTACAAACATTAACATTAGAGGTATAACATCGTTCAACGGTAATAACCAACCATTATTTGTAGTAGATGGTGTGCCAATTAGTAATGATGTTGATAGAACATCCAACTCTTTATTTGATAGCCAACCTGCTAATAGAGCTTTAGATATTGATCCTAATACAGTAGAATCTGTAAACGTTTTGAAGGGGCCTGCAGCTTCTGTTTTATACGGTTCAAGGGCATCAGCAGGAGCTATAATTATTACAACAAAAAAAGGATCTACCAAAGGGGGTAAAACAGAGATAGTTGTAACAAGTTCTTACTCAAATCAAACTGCAGTTGGATTACCAAAAGTACAAAATGATTACGGCCAAGGTTTAGGAGGTGTATATAATCCACTTAGTACAAGCTCATGGGGGCCTAGGTTTGATGCTACACCTACCATTGCAAATGGTTTAATTGTTGGTGGGGTTACTCAAAACTACAAAGCTTATCCCACAAACATTATTGATTTTTTTGAAGTAGGTTCAATTTTTGATAACAGTCTAGTTATAAATAGTGGTGATGCTAAGCAGAACTACATATTTTCTTTATCAAATGCAAACAATAAAGGTATTTTACCAAATAACAGTTTAGATAGAACTAGTTTAAAATTTGGGGCTAATACAGTTTTGAGAGATAAAATTAAATTAGGAGGTTCTATTACCTTTACAAATACTTTACAAAATGGTATTGTAGGGGGTAATGGAGGTAGTGCTTTAGGAGTTTTAGCAGGTTTAGCAAGAAGTATAGATTTAACTTCTTATAAAACAAAAGGCAACTACAAAAATTTAGATGGAAGTAATAATTTTTTAATCCCAAATATAGAAAATCCTTACTTTGGTGCAAATGAAAATACTACCAAAAGTAATGTATACAGATATTTAGGAAACGTAAACGTAGGATATGATATTACAAGTTGGTTAAATGTAAGTTATAGATTAGGATTAGATGCTTACACTGATAGAAGAAAACAAGTATATGCAGTAACTTCTATTAGAAACCCTGCAGGGCAAATTATTGAAAATACCATTGTAAGAACAGAACTTAATGGAGATTTAATAGTAACAGCAAAGAAAAGTAACTTATTTTTCAAAAAATTTGATGCTACATTAATATTAGGTCAAAATGTAAACCAACGTAAATCTCAATCAGTTTTCTTACAAGGAGATGGTTTAGCTTTTCCAGGTTTTTACAATATAAGTAATGCTACAACATTAACTAATGGTACTTTTGAAACAAACACTACAAGAAGATTGTTAGGATACTATGGTCAGCTTTCTTTATCATACAGCAACTATTTATTTTTAGAACTAACGGGCAGAGCAGATCAATCGTCAACATTACCTAAATCTACAAATACATATTTTTATCCATCTGCAAGCGTAGGGTTTGTATTTACAGATGCTTTAAAAATAGATAATGGATTTTTGAATTATGGTAAAATTAGAGGAAGTGTTGCAAAAGTAGGTCGTGATGCTGATCCTTATCAACTTACTAATGTGTATACTAGTGCTGCTTATGGTAATAATGTGGCTGCTTTTTCTTTTCCTTTAGGAACAACTGCTGGTTTTGGAACTAGTGCAAGAATTGCCCCTATAAAACCATTAACTCCTGAATTTACTACATCATACGAAGGTGGTATTAATTTAGGTTTCTTTAAAAATAGAATAACTCTAGATGTGGCAGTATTTGATCAAAGAAGTAAAAATCAAATTATAAATGTTGCATTAGCTCCATCTACAGGTTATGGTAGTAAAACTACAAACATTGGTGAACTAAGTAATAAAGGAGTAGAAGTTTTATTTACTGTAACTCCTGTTACTAACAAAAATTTTAAATGGGATATATCATCTAACTATACACGTATTCGTAATAAAGTATTATCAATATCTCCTGGTATAACAAGTTTTTCTATTACAGGAAATGCATTTGTAGGTTCTGTACCATCTATTAAAGTTGGAGAAGCTTATGGAGTAATATTAGGCGGTGTAATTCCTAGATCACCTGATGGTAAAAGAATAATAAATCCAGCTACAGGTTTATACCAACCATTAATTGCTGGCCAAGTATTAGCAAATCCTAATAATGATTATTCATTAGGATTTACAAACAACTTTTCATATAAAAATGTATCCTTATCAGTAACCTGCGATTTTACAAAAGGTGGACAAATTCTATCTTTCACATCAGGGTTATACAAATCAAGAGGTGTATTGGCAGAAACTGGTGTAGATAGGGAATTGCCTAGAATATTGGAGGGTGTAATTGAATTTCCTGCTGGAAGTGGAAAATATATACCAAATAATATTCAAATACCTGCTCAAACATATTGGCAAGTACTAGGTGGTTTACAAAGTGAATTTAATGTATATGATGCAACTGTTTTTAGAGTTAGAGAAGTAGCTTTAGGATTAGATATACCATCTACCAAGTTTACTGGTAAATTCTTAAAGGGAGTTAGATTCTCAGTTTTTGCAAGAAATCTTTTTTATTATGCTCCTAACAGCATAATTGATCCAGGTGTAAATACACAGGGGGCAGGAAATATTAGAGGTTTAGAATTACAAAGTGCACCAAATGCAAGAACTGTTGGAGCAAATATTAAAATAACTTTATAAACGAATTAAATTTTAATAATGAAAAATTTACAATATTTTTTAGTCATATCGTTATTAACATTCTCTAGCTGCAAAAAAGGCTTTTTGGATGTTAATACAACACCCAATAACCCTACGGCAGTTCCTCCAAGTGTTATTTTACCAAATATAACCATTGCTACAGCATTTGCTAATGGCAATGATTTAAATAGGGCAGCTTCAGTGTTAATACAACATGCAGCAGGTGTAGCTAACCAAGTAGCGGCTTATGATGTATACAATCTTGATGGGGCATTTGATAACCAGTGGAATTCAGAAATTTATAACGGAGCATTAAATAATATGCAAGTTTTAATTGATCAATATTCCGCTACAAGCCCTGCTTATTCTGGAATTGCAAAATTGCAACAAGCATATTTAATATCAATGACAACTGATTTGTGGGGCAATGTACCTTACTCACAAGCAGGCAAAGGTTTGTTGTTTGAAACACCTAGATTTGATAAGCAAGAAGATATTTATCAAGGTAATTCTAGCTTAGGTATTGTTAGTTTGTTTGATTTAGTAAAAGATGGTATAAATGATTTAGGCAAGCCCTCATTATTACTCCCTAATACAGTATCGGATATTGTATACAAAGGTGACTTAACTAAATGGAGAAGAATGGGTAATACTTTATTACTAAAATTAGCCATTCAAATTTCAAACAGAAATCCTGCCTTAGCAAAATCTACAATTGAATCAGTATTAACTGGTAACAATTTTATTAATAGTAATTTACTTGATTACGAAGTACCATTTGCATCAGCTGTAGGAAATAGAAACCCAATATTTGATTTTAATAATAATCTAAGAACAGGTGATATGATGTTAAGTAGCAGGTTACTTACATTATCTAGAAACCTTAACGACACTGTAAGACTTGCAAAATTTTTTACAAAACCTACTGGAAATTTTGTAGGATTTGATAATGGATCAACTGCTGCAGCTCCTGCATTAGCAAATAGATCTAAATATAATGCCTATTTAACAGGTACTGTTGGTGGAGAAGCCCCAATAAGACTTATGACTTTTTCTCAAGTAAATTTCATTCTTGCAGAATCTGCTTTAATATTGGCAACACCAGGGTCTGCTAATACTTATTATCAAGCAGGTATTATGTCATCAATGCAAAAAGTTGGTATGACTCCTGCAGAAATTACGACTTATTTTACTACCAACCCAACTGTGGTTACTTTATCAGGTACAACTGAGCAAATGAGACAGCAAATAATTACTCAAAAATATATTTCTTGGATTGGAAACGGTATTGAAGCTTATAATGATTATAGAAGAACTGGATATCCTGTTTTAGCATTAGCACTAAATGCAAGCGGTGACAATCCAAATGTGTTACCTACAAGGTTACCATATACACCAGCTGAGTTAGCAAGAAATCCCAATGCACCTAACCCAAGGCCAAAATCAGATGTAAAAGTTTGGTGGGCTTTATAATTTTAACTCTAAAAATATTAATTTATGAATTTTAAAAACATATTCTCATTCTTGCTTTTGTGTTTGTCTATACTTACACTTAATAGCTGTACAAAAGAGGAAGGACCTTTAACAGACAGAAGGCCAGAAAACTCCATAATTGTTACCAATGCCGCTGCCTACAGGCCAGAACCTACAGTTTTGGTGTCAAAAAATGTAATAGTAAGCCCAGGTGTAACAGGACCAATCCAAATAGTGCTTAGTTTACCTGCATCTTCTAACAGACAAATAAAAAGCATATCAAAAGTGGCAGCTAGTACTACCTTTACTCAAATTCAAAGTACTGGTACAACGGGTTTTTATAACACAGCTGCAATTGCTGGGTCTGGAAAAACAGCTACATTTTTTACAACTCTTACAGAGTTTACTACCAAAACAGGACTAGCAACTCCTGCTTCAAATACTGAATTGGCTAGGAGATTTTATTTTTTAGTTATTTTAGATGATGATTCACAAATCGTAACAGAACCTGTTAGGGTTTTAGTTCAAGATTAAGAAGTAAACATTATAAAAACCCCCTCAATTAAAATTTGTGGGGGTTTTCTTTTTACTATTATATGCTTATTTTAATACAGAACCTAATATTTCTCCCAACTTTTCTTCTCTTAATAAAGTAGCTATTATTTTTCCATTAGGGTCTATAAGCACATTATACGGTATACCATCAAAACCATAAATAGGTACTATAGCACTGCCCCAACCTTTTAAATCGCTTACTTGTTGCCAACTTAAATTGTCGTTTTTTATCGCTTTTTGCCAGGCTGCTTTATCCTCATCTAAAGAAACACCAAGTATGGTAAAATTTTTATTTTTATACTTGTTATAATTGGCTACCACATTGGGGTTTTCACCACGGCAAGGGCCACACCAGCTTGCCCAAAAATCTATTAAAACATATTTCCCCCTTAAGCTGCTTAGTGAAAATGGTTTTCCATCCACATCAGCTAAAGTAAAATTTGGAGCCATACTACCTACAGTTAGCTTTTCAGTAATGCCACTATTATTTGCAGCAGCTGGAGCTGGTGCATCTTTTTTAGCCAACATTAAATTATACTGTTCTATAATACTTGCTACACCTGTATGTTTAGAAAATCGCTTTGCCAAATTAGGTACAACAGTTTTTAAACTATCAGGATCAATACCCCTCGTATATCCCAAAGCAAACATAGCTACTACGGGGCTACTTGCTGTGTCAATGTTACTGATAATGTACTTTTTAAAATCTGCAATATTTTTACTTTGTATAAATTCAGCAGCTTGTATAGCACTATCAGAAGCTTTATTTTTTTGCAAACTGTCAAGTGTTGCACCTAGCGTACTCATTGCATTTTGCCTACCATCAACCCCTAATAAAAAGTTTTTAAAAGCAAGATTTGCTGCTGTATTAAAAGTTGGACCAGCTAAACTCATTACCTTAGTATCTGCATTAAATTGTATGTTTGGCTTATCATTTATAAATAAATAACCAGTTTCTTCTTTTTCAAATCTTAACCTATACAGCCCATCTTCGCTGCTATTACCCGTAACTGTAAAATGACCGTTATTAATTTCTCCAGTATCAATTACTTGTGGTTCTTGTTGGTTAAAATATAATTGATCTAAATATATTTTTTGGGTTTGAGCATTTTTAATGTCCCCGGTTAAGGTAAATTTCCCCTTTTCATCTTTGTTGTTACAGGCAAATAATATGGTTGCTAGTAAAGCCGTAAACATTATTTTTTTCATATATTTTTTGTTTGCTGTGTTTGTAATGTGTAGCCTTTTTTAACACTGTTTAATAATCATTTTTTGTAAAGCGACACTCTCTAAGTTTTGAAAAACTGTTACTTTTCTAATGCTTCTGTTAATAATTTATTTACAGTAGCCATATCTGCTTTACCCTTGCTAAGTTTTTTTACTTGCCCTGCAAATAACCCAATTAATCCTTTTTTACCTGATTGATATTCTTTTACTTTATCTGGCATTTCAGCAAGTGTTTGGTTTACCCAATCTAGCAACTCATCAGTATTGTTAGTTTGTAATAAACCTAATGTAGTAGCTAACTCTTGTGCTGTTTTAGACGTATCAGCAATACAAGCTTGTAACAATTTGGTGCTAGCAATATTAAAATGCACAGCACCGGTTTCAGTGTAATGTATAAGTTGGGCAAGTTCATTAATTTGTAATGGAAAATTGGCAACATTAATTTGATGTTCGTTGCAATAGTTTTTTATTGGGCCAATTATCCAATTTGCAGTTGGTTTATAAGTAGGTTGTATGGCTGTAATTGCTTTAAACAAATCAGCATCTGCTTTATCTGTACATAATGCTACAGCATCATAATTATTTAACCCAAATTCTTTTTCAAACTGTTCTTGTAATTGCCAAGGCAAAGCCCCCATATTGATCTTAATATTTTCTATGTATTCCTTACTAATAGTAAAAGCCGGCAAATCTGGTTCAGGAAAATATCTATAATCATCAGCCTCTTCTTTGCTTCGTAATGCAAATGTAGTATTGGTATCAGCATTAAAACTTCTAGTTTCTTGTTTAATTGTATCGCCTTTTTCGATTATTGCAATTAGCCTTTCTACTTCTACCTCTATTGCTTTTTTTACGTTACGTATGCTGTTTAAATTTTTAACCTCTACCCTTGTGCCCAACTTCTCATCGCCGTGTAACCGTATAGATATATTAGCATCACACCTAAGGCTACCTTCTTCCATGTTACCATCGCATACATTGAGCCAGCGTACCAATTTACGTAATTCAGTTAGGTAATTGTATGCTTCTTCTGCACTATGTAAACAAGGCTCTGTTACAATTTCAAGCAGTGGGGTGCCTGCTCTATTCAAATCAATAGCGGTTTCATTTTCAAAAATATCATGTATGCTTTTTCCAGCATCTTCTTCTATATGTATTCTATTTAAAACTACTTTTTTTACCACTTCGTTTGTATGAATTTGTAAAAACCCATTTTGGCAAATTGGGGCTGTATGTTGGCTTACTTGGTATCCCTTTGGTAAATCTGGATAAAAATAATTTTTACGTACAAAGTAATGATGCTCAGCAATATCACATTGTAATGCCAATCCTAATTTTACTGCTAAGGCTATAACTGCTTTATTTATAATGGGCAAAGTACCTGGGTGTGCTAATGCAATTGGGCTTATATGTGTGTTTGGCTCTGCCCCAAATGATGTGCTATCACCACAAAAAAGTTTTGTATGGGTAAGTAGTTGGGCATGTACTTCTAAGCCTATAACTACTTGGTATGTTTTATTCATATGGAGGGTAAGCGTATTTATGGAATTGTATTTATTTAAAAATTAATAAATAATTATTAGCATAGTAAATCTTTGTTTTTAAATTTTTCTTAAAACTTTGAATTCCTATTTTTCTGTATGAAAGAATAACCATACAGGCGCTTGTTATTTAAATAATTTGCTTCTAAATTATTTAATAATATAAAATAACTGATATTAGTAAATTGTACTTTTTTGCTTGTGCACAAAAGCACCACAAAAGCACCAAAAAAGCACACCCTTACCCGATTGCAGCCCGGGCAAGGGGCTGTTATTTGATTTAACTTTTGTGCTACTGTAAACTTAAAAACGAAACTTTGTTCAACCGTATTATCTGATAGGTAAAGCAACTTTATTTTAGCTTTTATTTGTAACCTAAAAATTTTTTATATAAAATATTTTAGATTAAATAATTATATATCAAATTAATTATAACCAATTTTTTTACAGCAACCCCTTTACCTTTTCAATAACAGCCCTAAGCTCCCCAACATTTTGCCCACCTGCTGTAGCTAAGTTTTTTTGCCCACCACCGCCACCTTTTATTAAAGTGCTCACTTGCTCTTTTATTATTTTTGTAGCATCTAAATTTTTTGCTACAACTACGGTATCGCTAATACCTATGGCTACAAAGGCTTTGCCACCAATGTTTGTACACAATACCGTTACACAATCATGCAAGCGTGTACGCAATTCATTACACAATTTTTTAAGTGCATCTGCATTGCTTACTTCTACAATATCTCCTACAAAGGTTACACCGTTAATAATTTCATCTTTATGCAGTAACTCATTTCTTAAAATTACCAATTGCCTTGCTTCCAAAGCTTCAATTCTTTTAGACAAGCTATTGTTTTCTGCTTGCAAGCTTTCAATAGCTTTACTTGTACTTGCAGGGTTTTTTAATAGCGTTTTTACTGCACTAATATCTGCAAATGCTGCATTAATAAGTGTTTCAGCAGCTTGGCCACTTACAGCTTCCATACGCCTTACGCCTGCTGCCACAGCAGCTTCCGCTTTAATTTTAAAGTAACCAATTTCTCCTGTATATCCAATATGTGTACCACCACAAAGTTCAACAGAGTAATTTGGGTCAATAGTTACTACCCGTACAATATCACCATATTTTTCTCCAAACAAAGCAGTAGCACCAGTTTGCAAAGCTTCTTCCTTGCTCATACTCTGTATAACTACAGGTATGTTTTCTCTTATTTTTTGGTTTACAATTATTTCTACAGCAGCAATTTCTTGTTCCGTCATTTTTGCAAAATGGCTAAAATCAAATCGTAATCCATCATCGGTTACTAAACTACCTTTTTGTGCTACATGTATGCCTAGCACTTGGCGTAGGGCTGCATGCATAAGGTGAGTTACGCTGTGGTGGGTAGCAATTTTGTTACGCCTATCTGCTTGTACAATAGCTTTAATTGGCCCTTGTACCATATTTGGAATAGTATCAGCTACATGTATTATTAAATTATTTTCTTTTTTTGTATCAATTATATCCAATTCCCAATCTGCTGTTTTAAGTATTCCTGTATCTCCAATTTGGCCACCACTTTCAGCATAAAACGGGGTAACATCTAATACAATTTGATATTGTTCTTTGCCTTTGCCAGATACTTTGCGATACCGTAGAATATGGCTATCAGTTTCTAAATTATCATAACCAACAAATGTTGATTTACCCTCTTTAACCAATATCCAATCTTCTGCATCAATAGCAGTAGCAGCACGGCTTCTATCTTTTTGTTTTTGTAGGGCTTTGTTAAACCCATCATCATCTACGGTTAAATTATTTTCTTGTGCAATGAGCCTGGTTAAATCTATAGGAAAACCAAAAGTATCTAACAATTCAAATGCAGCATCGCCATTAATTATTTTTGTGGTAGATGCAGTAGCAATAATATCGTCCATCTTTTTTAAACCTTTATCCAAGGTTCTTAAAAATGCTTCTTCCTCTTCTTTTATAACTTTTGCAACAAAATCTTGCTGTGCAGCAAGCTCAATAAATACTTGGTCAAATTGAGTTGCAAGGAGCGGTAATAGTTGGTATAACAGTGGTTGTTTGTAATGCAAGTAGCTGTAATAATAGCGTACTGCCCTACGCAATATACGGCGTATAACGTAGCCTGCGCCAGTGTTTGATGGCAACTGCCCATCGGCAATGGTAAATGCAATGGCCCTGATGTGATCTGCCAATACCCTGTATGCTACTGCCTCTCTAGAATCTGGCAATAAGTTAGCATAGGCCATATCCCCCTTTTGGGGGGTGGGGGGGCTTTGTATAATTCTTTCTATCTCTTGGATTGTACCGGTAAAAACATCCGTATCATAATTGCTAGTTTTTTGTTGTAGTACCCGTACCAATCTTTCAAAACCCATTCCAGTATCTACGTGTTGTGCAGGTAATGGCTCTAGGCTACCATCTTTTTTTCGGTTAAATTGTATAAATACATTATTCCAAATTTCTATTACTTGTGGGTGATCATTATTTACCAAAGTTGCTCCACTTACTGCTGCTTTTTCTACCGCAGGCCTAGTATCAGCATGTATTTCAGTACATGGGCCACAGGGGCCTGTATCTCCCATTTCCCAAAAATTATCTTTTTTATTGCCTAACAAAATATGATCTTCCTGTACATATTTTTTCCACTCATTGTATGCTTCCTCATCTTTTGGTAACCCTTCTTTTTCATCTCCTTCAAAAATGGTAACATACAAATTTTCAACAGGTATTTTATATACTTCAGTTAGCAACTCCCAACTCCATGCAATAGCTTCTTTTTTAAAATAATCTCCAAAACTCCAGTTGCCTAACATTTCAAACATGGTGTGGTGGTAGGTATCTACACCCACTTCTTCTAAATCATTGTGCTTGCCGCTTACTCGTAAGCATTTTTGGGTATCAGCTATACGAGGGTTTGAAGGCAATTTATTACCTAAAAAGTAATCTTTAAACTGATTCATACCAGCATTTGTAAATAACAAGGTTGGATCATTTTTTACCACAATTGGTGCAGATGCAACAATGCTGTGTTGTTTACTTGCAAAAAAGTCTAAAAATTGTTGTCGTATAGTAGCAGCAGTCATCATATATATGAAAATTTGAAACGGTTATTTTTGAGTATAATGGATTTATATTTGTATTTTGGCAAAAATAGTTGTTTACTAGGTAAACAACAACGTGGAGTTGTATGAAGTATAAGCTTATGCTACCATAATTATACAAATTAAAGTGGTTGCTTAATGCTTATTTAATTGATTATGGATTAATGAAAAAAGTAAAATATTTTTATAATACCCACACCCTACGGTACGAAAAATTAGTAACTCCATTTAGAATGAGGTTGCTGCGTTTTTTTGGGTTTTTATCTGCTTTGGTAGTAAGTTCTGCCATTGTAATTGCGTTATATAACAAATTTGTTCCAAAACCTGTAGATCCGATAAATAATAAATATGCTTTGTTGAGTGACAACTACAAAAATTTAACAGTAAAAGTAAAATCCTTACAAGAGCAAGTATCAACCCTAGAAAAGAGAGATAACGAAGTGTACCGATCTATTTTTGAGCAAAATCCTTTGCCAGATAGTGCAAGAGCCAAATTAGTGCAAAAGCAAAAAGAGCTTAGTACAATTAATAGTTTTGATGATGATGAGCTTGCTAATAATATTGCTCAGCAGCTTAACAACTTATCTGCAAGGGTTTTATACCAAACTAAAAGCTACATCGATATTGAAAAGTTAATACAAAACCAAGGTGCTAAATTGGCTAGTATACCAGCTATACAGCCGGTAAGTAATAAACAACTTACCCGTATAGCCAGTGGTTTTGGGTTTAGAATACACCCTATTTATGGTATTCCAAAAATGCACAATGGGCTAGATTTTACTGCCCCACAAGGCACACCAATTTATGCTACTGGAGATGGACAGGTAACCACCGCAGGGTTGGGTACGGGTACAGGAAACCACGTAATAATAAACCATGGTTATGGGTACGAAACAGTGTATATGCACATGGTAAGGGTGAAAACCCGTGTAGGCCAAAAAGTTGTAAGAGGAGAAGTAATAGGTTGGGTGGGCAGCACAGGTGCAAGCACAGGCCCACATTGCCATTATGAAGTAAATATAAAAGGTACCCCAGTAGATCCAGTATACTTTTTTTACAATGATTTAAATGCAGAAGAGTTTGATAGACTGCTTAAAATAGCTGCCACAGGTAGTGCTAAAAGTTTTGATTAGGTATGTAAGTTATCAATTATCTGCTTACAGTATTTGTACTAAAATTTATTTCAAAAACTAAAAATTTCGAAAATTATACTTTAGAAATTGATAAAATGTATATCTCAAATAAACATTAATATAAAAATAGTTGAAAAACTATTCCATTATAAAATAATAAACAGTACAATAATAAAATGCCAACAAACGCAAAACAACAAATATTAAAAAGAATAAAAAATGCATTGGTAAATACAGTGCCCATGCCGTTTCCCAATAGTGAAGGTAACCAAACTGTGTACATTCAAAGCACCAATGAGCTTATTGTAACATTTGCTGAAGAGTTTACAAAGCTACAAGGCAAATTTGTTTTTTGCCCCACAAAAATTGATTTTGAAAATGATATAAAACAACTAATACATATACAGCAGTGGCAACATATATACTGTATTGAAGAGCCTTATAAAACTGTGATGAACAATTTGGGTTATACCATGCATAACGATTTGCCAAGTTGCCAAGTTTCTATAACAGGTTGTGAATTTTTAGTAGCACGTACTGGCACTATGGTACTTAGTGCTGCACAGCAAAGCGGCCGTACAACAAGTGTGTATGCACCAATACATATTTGTGTTGCATACACAAGCCAATTGCTGCAAGATGTTAAAAATGCTTTACAAGAACTACAAGTAAAATACGGTAATAAATTTCCAAGTTTTGTAACTTTTGCTAGTGGGCCTAGCCGTACGGCAGATATTGAAAAAACATTAGTAACTGGTGTGCATGGTCCTAAAGAGGTGTATTGTTTTGTAATTGATGATGCTTTTTAACAAGGAGTTAATTCAGTAGAATTCATAAAATTTAGTCTTCAACGTATATTTACAACTAAACAATATCAAATTAAAAAATAATGGCAACTCCAATATATAATCTCTTTGTATACGGCTCATTAAGAAGTGGGTTTAGAAACCCAGCTTACCAATACTTAACACAATATTTTACCTACCAAGGCGAAGCATTGGTAAAAGGAAATTTATATAATGCTGGTAGCCACCCCGTGGCTGTACCTGCTATTGTTGATAATTTTATAACTGGAGAATTATATTGCTTAAATAATTTGGACGAATTTTCGTGGGCATTTGAACAGTTAGATGATTACGAAGGCTTACATGTAGAGCCAGGTGAAACTCCTTTGTATAAACGAGAACTTGCAGAAGTGTATCAAAACGGAAAAACTCAAACTGCATATATTTATTGGTACAACAAAAACATTGATACATTTAAAAAAATAGAAACTGGAGATGTATTAAAATATATTCAACAAAAAAACATGCCCTAGCATTTACAAAAAGTTCACTTATCTTTTTGTTTTTTCGACGAATTTATGCAACCACAAAAAAAAATATATTTTTTATCTGACTTTCATTTAGGAGCACCTAATGCAGCGGCAAGTTTGGTAAGAGAGAAAAAAATTGTAGCTTTTTTAAATAGCGTAGAAGCTACCGCAGAAGCAATTTTTATTGTAGGAGATTTGTTTGATTTTTGGTATGAATATAAAAAAGTTGTGCCCAAAGGCTATGTTAGAATTTTAGGTAAGCTAGCCCAACTTACTGATGATGGTGTGCCCATACATTTTTTTGTAGGCAACCATGATATGTGGATGAAAGATTACTTTGCTACCGAATTAAACATACCGGTTTATTTTGAACCAAAAGAATTTATATTTAATAACAAAAAATTTTTAATTGGGCATGGAGATGGTTTAGGCCCCGGCGACAAAGGCTATAAGTTCATAAAAAAAATATTTAGAAACAAAATTTGTCAATGGCTTTTTGGTGCTATACCTCCAAACATTGGAATAGGTATTGCTGATTTTTTTAGTAAAAAAAGCAGAGCTAAAACTGGCACAACTAACGAAGTTTTTTTAGGTAATGAAAATGAATGGTTAGTGCTGTATGCAAATGACATGTTACAATCAAAACACTATGATTATTTTATTTTTGGCCACAGGCATTTGCCACTGCACATTCAATTAAATACAACAAGCCAATATATAAACCTTGGCGACTGGATTAATTATTTTTCTTACGCAGTTTTTGATGGGGAAAAAACAACGTTAGAATTTTATAAAAATTAAAAAATAGTGCAACATAAACTGCTTCATATTATTGGCTTTATAATACTTGCACATTGCACTGCTTGTGCTCAAAGTGTTACTAACGCTGCTGATACTGCTACCATAAACTTAAAACGAACGGATAGTAATTTTGTATTTATAAAATTTATTCTTGGTAATTATAGTAATATGGAGGTAGATGTGTTGGATAATATTTTTTTAGTTACAAACACAAATCAATTAAAAAAGTATAAACCCAACGGTGATTCCGTTGCAGTTTTTAATGATGTAAAGCAATTTGGTAACCTCAGTTACCTTGATGTAAGCAACCCATTAAAAATTTTATTGTATTACAAAAACTTTTCTACAGCAGTAATTTTAGATAGGTTTTTAGGATTTAGAAACAGTATCAATTTTAGAAAACAGCAAATTTTTAAGGTAAAAACAATTGCAACATCTTATGACAATAATATTTGGATTTTTGATGAGCAAGATTTTAAACTAAAAAAAATTAATGATGATGCATCAACAATTAGTGAAACAAATGATTGGCGTCAAATTTTTGATATAGTACCACAACCAACAGTAATTATAGATAGAGATAATTTTGTGTACTTATACGATGAAGAAAAAGGTTTTTACATTTTTGATTATTATGGTTCTTTAAAAACAAATTTACCGCTATTACATTGGCAGCATGTAGCTGTGAATGGCAGCAAACTAATGGGCTTTGTTGATAATGTTTTGTATAGTTATGAGCAAAATAGCCTAAATATAAAAACGTATACGTTGCCCAATTTTTTTAATGGGTATAAAGATATTAAAGCAGTAAACGGTAAATTATATGTTTTAAAAACAACTGGTATAGAAATTTATAGCATAAAATAACTCAGGTAAAGTGTATGGAAATTTTAGAAAAAATATTTTTAGAAAACACTATTAAAAGCTATTTAGTTGTAGCAGCTATAATAGGAGTTGTATTTTTTTTTAAAAGATTATTATCTCACTCTATAGCCTCTTTACTTTACCTTATAATTAAAAAAAAATGGGCAAGCATAGCCAAGGCTGATTTTATAAGCCTTACAATTAAACCATTAAGTTGGTTGTTGGTAATCGTTGTATCGGTATTAAGTATAGAAAAACTTCAATATCCAACAGCTTTTGAAGTTAAGCTACACAATATTGCTTTACATAACCTGTTAGAAAAAATTGGAGATACAGCTATTATTGTAGCATTTTTTTACTTCGTAATTAGTTTTATAGATTTTATTGCGTTGCTGTTGGAGCAAAAAACAAATATTGATAAAGATAAAAGCCATGGCCAAGTAGTAATATTTTTTAGAGATTTACTAAAAGTTATTATTGGCATTGTAGGGTTGTTATTTGTATTAAGAGCTGCCTTTAATAAAGATATTGGCACTTTACTTACTGGGCTAAGTATTGTGGGTGCAGCTTTGGCATTGGCTGCCAAAGAAAGTATAGAAAATTTAATTGCATCATTTATTATATTTTTTGATAAACCATTTTTTACCGGCGATACCTTAAAAGTAAATAACGTAACAGGTACTGTAGAAAGAATAGGCTTACGGAGCACCCGTATTAGAACTGCCGAAAAAACTTTGGTAACTGTGCCAAACAAACAAATGGTAGATAGTGTGGTAGATAATATGAGCATGAGAAACCAACGTAGAGCCGAAATAAAATTAGCCTTGTCAGAAAAAACTGCACCTGCACAAATGCAAACTTTGCTAGCGGCTGTAAAAACTTTACTCAGCTCATTTACAGAAGATATTGTAAAATACACGGTGTTTTTTTCGGAGTATAGCAAGGATGGTGCTATAGTTACAATCGAATATTTTACCCACCCATACACTAAAGTAGAGTATGATAATATTAAACAACAAGTAAACTTGCAGTTAATGCAGATAATGATTGATCAACAGGTAGAGCTATCAAACAGTGCAAGTAACATAACAATTGTAAATAATGATGCAGATGCATCTAACATACCTAAGCAACAATCTATTATATAAAAAAAGCTAGCTTGTTACAGCTAGCTTTTTTATGTATTTTTTTTCTTGTTTATATGTTTCTAAATTTTTGTGCAAACGAATCAGTTACTATTCCTGTTTTAAGTAAGGTGTAAATTTCTTTTACACCATCAGGTACAGTTTTAGTTATGGTGTAGCCCAATTCATTTTTAATTTTATCAAAGTTTACCCTATAATCTCTTG
>JANMAV010000157.1:0-25307 GCA_031360055.1 Ferruginibacter sp. | reverse complement strand
AACCCGGCTGCTAGTAGTTGTGCAGATGAGAAATTATTAAGAGTACTACATCAATACAATTATAAAAAACCTGGTGTTTTTATGGTTGAAGATATATTACTTGGTGAAGCATTTATAATAAAAGGGCATAGAATATTTATAAAAGGTGAAAAAATTAGAAAAAGATATAAGTGTAAAGAAATAGCAACCAATAAATGGTATTTATTTAGTGCTGTGTATGAGGTTGAAAAATGTAGTGATTTGTAGAACAGTTTAATACTTTCTAATCCTTACATTTGTGTATAATTGAATTTATTGAATAATAAGGCTTTAAAAAACATTTTCCCATTGCAACCAATTTCTAAATTTAGTGAAGAGGAGTTAGTTAGTTTGCTTAAAAAGCAAGATGAAGCTGCTTTTTCATACTTATATGATAATTACGCCGCTGCACTTAAAGGTATTATTACTAGAATGGTAGATGATACCCAACTTGCAGAAGATATATTACAAGAAGCATTTGTTAAAATTTGGAACAATTTTAAACAATATGACAATAGTAAAGGCAGATTATTTACATGGATGATAAACATAACTAGAAACTTAACCATAGACACATTAAGAAGTAAAGGGTTTAAAAAACAGAAAAAAATCTCTCAAGATGAAAATTCCGTAATTAGTTATCAAGACAAAAACTATACAACTGATAAGTTTGATACAATTGGGCTACGAAAACAGCTACAATTCTTAAAAAATGATCAGAAGATTATTATCGATCTTGCTTATTTTAATGGCTTCACACAAGAGGAAATTTCAAAAGAAATGGATATACCCCTCGGAACTGTAAAAACTAGAATGAGAACGGCAATAATTGAATTAAGAAAATTATTACAATATTAAAACAGTGGAAAAAGAAGAAATTATATCATCGGGTTTATTGGAAATGTACGTTTTAGGCGTAGCAAACAGCGAAGAATGTGCTATTGTAGAGCAGCTAAGTTTTACAGATGCATCAGTAAAAGAAGAAATTCTAGCTATTGAGCAATCAATGGAGGCATACGCTTTTGCAAATGCAGTAGCACCTTCAACTAATGTAAAAAATAAATTGTTTTCTCAATTACAATTAAATAATACAATATATAATTCAAAAGTTATTGAGTTTAATACTAAAACAAATAATTCCAATTCACAAAATATAGGTAATAATAAAGCTTGGTACACATATGCAGCAGCTGCAGCAGCAATATTAATTATTACAAGCTCAGCTTTTAATTATTTTTTTTATAACAAAAACAAACAACTTATAGCTGCTAATATAGAAATTGAACAGCAATTACAGTTAGCTAGTACACAAACTGAAACACTAAATAAAAATTTAAATATTGTACGCAGTAAATACACCGAGCCTGTTAGTTTAAAAGGTTTGGAAGCTGCCCCTGATGCTGCCGCTAAAATATTTTGGGTAAAAAATACCAACGAGGTTTATGTAGATGCTAGTAATTTACCAATTGCACCATCTGGCAAACAATATCAACTATGGGCAATTGTAGATGGTAAACCTGTAAGTGCTGGTATGATTACTGATAAAGATGGTAATAAATATAGCATACAAAAAATGAAGAGTTTTGGTAAAGCTGAAGCTTTTGCTATAACCTTAGAAGATGAAGGTGGCCACGAACAACCAAAAGGTACCATGTATGTTTTAGGTAAAATATAATTACCAATTTTATAAAAAATAGCCAAGCAGAAAAATCAGCTTGGCTATTTTTTTAGCAATATTTTAAACCAAAATTTACATTTAAAAAATATGGTTTTATTTTTTTATTGTTCCACTTTTTTCAATATCATTCATTAATTGTTTAGCTTTCACAAATTCATCTGCTTCATAAGATATCGTTTTTAATGTTTGATAGCAACTTATAATATTATTTTGTTTTAAAAGTGTTAATGATTTGTACCAAATTGCTTGATTTTTATAAACCGTTGTTCTAGAAATTAATGGAGTTATTAAAACTATTGCACTATCATATTTGCCAGTTTGTGTAAAACAAATTGCTGTTGCTAAAACTAGTTCATTTTGGTTTGGTTGGGCAATAATCAATTTTTGTAAAGCTGGCAAAGCATGTTCATAATCTTTACTGTTATACAAGCTAACAGCCTTTATAACTGCAGTATCTTGTTCTGCACCCCTAGTACTGGTAGATATTGAATTAATATCTTTAGCATAATATGCAAATAATTCGTTGCCGTCAAATACTTTTTTTTGTGAAGGTTTTAGTATAAAAAAAACTATGGCAACTGATGCTGCAGCAGCAACACACAACCATATTTTTTTTATTTTACCTTTTTTAAGTTCTTTGTTAAAATGTTTATTTTGTAAGTTAGATATGGTGATAAATAGTTTTTCATCTTTTTTTGTATCAGCAAAATGCTGAACAAAATCTTTTTCGATATTTTTATATAAATTAACTTCTGCTGCAAATTCTGGGTCATTTTTTATCTGTTCTTCTACATTATTCATAGTATCAGTATCAAGTTCCCCATCAAGGTATTGTTGTATAATATTGTAATTAATGTTACTCATAATTTACCATTGCAATGTTGCAAATTTTGGAGATGATTTTACTAATGCTATTAATTTTGCTACACATTCACTCTTCTTTTTTCTTACATAAGCATAACTATTGTTAAGTTTATTAGCAACTTCATCCATAGCAATACCACTCCAAGATAATTCTAAGAGTTCTTTACAACCAACACCTAATTGTGCAAACATATCTAGTAATAACTTTTGTCTATCTTGATGGTTTTGGGTTGTAGTTGCAGCATTAAAAACATCTTCCCCAAAACTATATCCACCGTCTTCTATAAATGTTACCTTTCTATTACCTCGTTTATTTAATTCATTTATCCATCTATTCTTACAAATTAAATATAGATACGCCTCAATAGGGCAGGTTAATTGAAAATTATTATTTTTTGCCTTTTGATATATGGCTAATAAAGCCTCTTGAAAAATATCGGCAGCATCAGTTACGTTGCCATTATTTTTTAAAACCATCTGCGTTATTTTACCTGCATATTTATTATACAATTCATGTAATAATAAACTATCATTATTTAGTAAAGCAGTTATATATTTTTGATCTGTGTGGGTAATGGCCATGTGTTAATGGGCTATTTATTTACATTTTTTAGGTAACAAAAAAATATTTTATTGATATGCCTGTAACCACCAAAATGTAAACACTAAAATAATCATTATATTTAAAAACCCAAAACTAATAAAACATGAAGAAAGTACTTTCAATGCTAGTGCTATGCATTAGTCTATGCAACAATAGTTTTTCACAAAATATAGCATATAAAGGTAATCAAGTATCAATAGATACTAGCAATGTAAAACATCCTATTGCTAAATCTAATAAACTTACTAGTTCAAGCGACTCATCGGCCAAACCTAATTTTTCACAAAAAACTTTACTTTGGTTAGAAGAAGGCGATGGTCATTTTACCACTGACCCATTTGCAGCAGTACATACAGTAACAACAAAACAAAATTACAGTCCCTTATTAGTTACAACATATCTTTATGATACTACAAGAAACCCACCACCACGAAATTTAAAGTTTAATAATAGCAACCTAGGTTTTGCTATTAGTGCAAGTTCAAGTTTTACTCAAATGCTTAACAAGCAAGGGGTAAAAATTACACCTAGCGTAAATGATTTAGTACCTGGTGATACTATGGTATTTGCCTTAACATATAAAACTTTTAAAGATGATACAATTGTAAGTAATACAGCAGGTACTGATAATAAAACTAGTGCAAATATTAAAAACAAAACATTTAAACTCTATTTTTTTTACAATAACAATATTGTTTTTAACGCTATTAAAAATATTGAAGAGGCTGGCCATAGTACAATTAAAAATATTAGAACTCACTTTGAAGAAACTGTAACTTTTAAACCAAGTACAAGAGTGAACAAACTTGATTTTACTCAATGGATTTGTTGTGAAATACCTAAGAATGATGAGTTTGAAAAAACGATTTTTATTAACTTAACTCCTTTGCAAAGTGCAGAAATAGGAAAATCTGGATCGGTTTACGCTGTATTGACTGATGAGAGTGACAATATGTTGGCAACAGATAAAATTGACAACATGTTGCTTGCACCATCACATGATCCTAATTATTTAGTACAAAGACCAGTTTGTTTAAAATTACCAAAAAAGGTTTATCCTTTTGAGTATAAGGTTCACTTTCAAAATACAGGAGAAGGTGCAGCTGTAGAGGCAAAAGTTATTATACATGTGCCAGCCGGGCTTAATTATAATAGTTTTAAAGTTACTAATGCACAATTTGCAGGAGCAAATTATACACCAGTATTTAAAGAAGGTATAAATATGTTTACCGATAAAATTAAAAATACTATTACTGTAGTTTTTAATCACAATACAATTGCATTATCAATAAACAAACTGCAAGGAACTGCAACATGTGTAAACCCAACAACAAATATTTTAACAATGGGAGAAATTGGATTCACTATTGAAAGCACTACAAATACAGCCGATACACTTGCAGCCTATGCAGATATTTTGTTTAAAAGTGAGTACCCATCTTTATATGCTGTAAATGATGGAAACGGATATGAAGATACAGTAACTACCAATAAAGCTGTAGCTGCATACAAAAATTGTTGCACTTGCACTAATACACCAATTATTGGCTGTTTTATTATTTTGGGATTATGTTGGTGGTGGTGGCTTGTAATTGCTGCAGCAATAGGTATATTATATATCATTTATAAAAAAAGTAAAAAAAACAACAAACAACAAAATATTACCTATTGATATAATTAAAGCTTTTTAAACTTACAAACAAATTCTCAATGATTTAAAATATAAAATAAAGTGAAGTTTTTTAACATAAAATAAAAATTACCAACTTAGTTTTATTATTGAGTTGGCAATTTTTATTTTATAATTTACTTCAATATTTACTAAAGGTATACAATTAAATATTATATAAATACCTTATTTTTAAGCAAATAAGTATGTATGTGTTATTACAAAATTGTTATAATTACAAGCTTATTATTTTTAACTAGTTGCTTTTCTCCACAAAAAAAAACCATTTCACTACTTCATATTAGCAGTGATAGTTTAAAAATAGTAAGCAATTTAAATGACAATAAAATAGAAGAAAGTATGATCATTGCTACTTCTATTAACCAAGCCATAGATCCAAATTTAAACCCTTCTTATTATATAGAATTTAATGAATGGTACATTAAAAAGCTACAAAAAAAAAATGCAGACTGGCATTATTTAAAAAAATGTTATAGTAATATTTTTAATTGTAAAAATATTACTGCAAATGATACTCCAAATAATAAGAATATAGCAATAGCGTATTTTGAGTGGGGTTTATTATCACTACGCAACGAAAACAGGATTGATGATAGCTTAATTATTTGTTTTGAAAAATTTATTGCTTTACAAAAAAAATATGCAGCCTCATCAACAAATGATGAGAGCTATGCTAACGCCATTTTAGGTATAGAATATAATAAGTTAGGTGATATAAAAAAAGCTTTAAACTATTATGAAATTGAAAAAGACTTTATAGATACAACAAACCACAATTGGGTAGTACATACAGCAATAAACGAAGCAATAGCATATACAGAACTAACAAATTATAATAAGGCAATAGAAATAATTAATAAAGCATTACTAAAATCAAAAATTAGTACTACAAAAAAAGCTGACTTATATACCTTACTAGCATCAGCACAATATCAGCAAAAGCAATTTAGTTTGTCATCATCAACTATACAAAAAGCTATATGTATTTTGGATACAATTAAAAATACAAATTCAGAAGTAAACGAAAAAAAAGCTCAAGCTTATATACAAAAAGCAATATTACAATCCTTACAAAATCAAAACCTGGAAGCATTAACTTCTGCTAACAAAGCAAAAGAATTTTATATAGCAACTGGCATCTTAAACGGTAGAAGTATTGCAAAAATAAATAATGAAATTGGTAAAATTTACCAAGCCGGTAAGCAGTATCAACTAGCTTTACATCAGTATCAAAGTGCATTACAAAATATATTAAAAATTGACACTACAAATTTTCTTATTAACCCATCTCCTGCTCAATTATACGCAGAAAACACCATTATTGAATCGCTACAAGCTAAAGCATCAGTGTTTGAAATATTATATGATGAAACAAAAAAAGAAGTTTATTTAAAAGCTGCTGTAGAGTGTTATGAGTTAATAGGAATTGTAGAAAAATCTTTACTTCAAAATTTTACTTACAACGAAAGTAAAATGCTAATGCTAACTGCAAGTAGAGAAATTAGCCAAAAAGCAATACATACTTGTTACCAACTATTTAAACTAACACAACAACAAATATGGGTACAAAAAGCATTTTCATTTGCTGAAAACAATAAAGCCTTTGTATTACTTGAATCAGTAAAAAAAAACTTAGCAACAAACAGTTTTTTATTTACAGATACTTTATACCAACAAGTACAACAATTACAAACAAGAGTAGCCAATTTAGATAGGTTGTTGTTAGAAACAAACAACAAAAAAAACGATTCAACCATGGCTACTATAATAAATGAAAAAAATAGGTTAAATAATAAACTGCTTTATGCATACAACAATTTAAAATTATCATCAAGTGGTTACCAGGCTATATTACAACAAAAAGATACCGCAAACATACTTACTAAAGCCAAACAACTAATTGATAAAAATACAGCTTTAGTAGAATATTTTATTGGTGATAGCAGTACTTTCACTTTTTTATTTACATTAAAAAATGGATTATCAATAATTGAAAATGATACCGGTTTTGCAACTGATTTACAACAGTATCTAAACTTTTTTAACAATAAAAATAAAATCAATAATGAACCGAAGCTGTACCAACAAGTTGCTTATAATTGTTATAAAAAAACTGGCTTGTTAAATATAAATACTGCTGCCATTAACAAACTTTTAATAATTACAGATGGCATTATTAATTTTATTCCATTTGAGGCAATGGTTACAAATATCACAGAAAACCAGAACCCTAAAAACTTTGATTATCTATTACAAAAACAACAAATTTCATATGGGTATTCGGTATCTACAATGCTACAACAAAACAGTATTGATAATGCTTCTAAAAATATGGTTGCTTTTGCACCAGCATTTGCTCAAAACCTTCAAGGTAAAACAACCTTACAATACAGCTTACAGGAAATAAATGCTATAAAAAAACAATACAACAATGGCAAATATTTTACAAAAAATGAGGCAACTCTGGCAAGTTTTATGGCCAATAGCAACAATACAGGCATTATTCACATAGCCACACATGCCAATGCTGACACTACAGCTAATATGGAGAGCTGTATTATGTTTTACGATAGTAGCTTGTACCTTAACCAGGTATATAATATGCATTTTAGAGCCAATTTAATTGTGCTTAGCGCCTGCCAAACAAATATTGGCATTATAAATAAAAGCGAAGGCAGTATGAGCCTTGCTAGAGGTTTTTATTATGCAGGAGCAAAAAATATAATTACTAGCCTTTGGAGTGTAAATGATTATAGCACTGCAAATTTATTTACCAATTTTTACAGCAATACAACTTCCAACAATTATACTACTGCATTACAAAAGGCCAAAATTAGTTATTTAAAAAATGCTACAGCAGCTACTGCATCGCCATATTTTTGGGCTGGTTTTGTACATATAGGGTATAGTAAAAACTCTCAAAATTATACCTTTATAGGTTGGTTAGTATTAGCATTACTAAGCTCTACGCTTTTTGTATTGGTTGGTAGTTACAAAAAATAATTTTCAATAAATAATTTAATTTTTTTATAAGGGGTAACAATGTTACCCCTTTGTTGATTTAATGCTATAACCTTAAAACAGCCTAGCCGAAAACTGTATTATAGAGTAGGCAAAAAATTAATTTATTATGAAAAAGTTTTTATTTACAATGATGATTTTATGCTGCAGTATTGCAGCAGCAATTGCACAACCCAACATTAGTACAGGTTTTAGCAACACAGCTAATGGCCAAACAGACCCTAACTGGAAAGTTACCCCAGTAGGCTTACAAGCTATAACCGTAGCTAGCTATGGAGCTTATTGGCAAGCTACACCTATTGCTGGCACTGGTGCTAGGTGGATAAACCCAACTGCAGCAGTAGGTACACAAGTGCCAGGTGTATATACTTACGAAAGAAATGTACCAATTACAGCAGGCATAAAAGCAGTAACATTTAGTTTTAGTATTGCTTACGATGATGATTTGACAAGCGTAGAAATTGTTGATGCAGGGGGCAATGTTGATAACCTTACATCATTAGTAGTACGTGGTACAAGCCCTGCACCTTACTCATTAAGTAATGAAATTACAAGAACATATAGCTGCCCCAAATTTAAAATGCAAGGTGACTGGAAAATAAGGGTAAAAGTAAAATATGTTGACGCCTTAGGTGCATTTATTTTATCAGGCAATGTAAAAACTGAGCAAGGAGTATGCTGTGATTGCCCAATACCAAACACAAATGTAAACTTTAGTATTTGTAGCACTTTAGGCGGAGGCACTACTGCTACAGCATCAGCAATGGGTGCTAGCACAGGCCTAGGCAATGGGTGGACATTAAAGCAAGTTGCCTGCCCAAGCACAAACCCATGTAAATGGTTAGCAGGCGGTATTAAATGGCAAAGTGTGGGTAGCAGTATAACTATTCCATCATCTGTACTTACACCTGGCTGCTATGTGCTTACTCATTATGTAAATAGATGCTCAAAACAATGGGATCCAAAACAGTGCTTATCATACAGGTCAATTTGCTTTACTATTTGCGATAATGGTATTACAACAGCACAAGATGTGAACCCAAAAATGGCTATGAGAAAAATGGGAGCTGAAAATGAAAACGTAGAATTAGATGAGGTTGAAAGAGAGGCTGAAGTAATCAGTGGTAAAAATTAATTATCAAATAAAATAATTCGTGGAGAAAGCCGTATGGATATCTCCACGAATTTTAAAAATTAGAAAAATGAAATTGATAACATTTGTTTTGATAATTTTTTTATGGCAAAAATCATATGCTCAAAAAGATATTATTTACAAAAACGATAGCACACAAATACGTTGCAAAATATTAAAAGTTACAGCCACAAATTACCAATACGCTTATACTGATGATGCTTTAAAAGTATTAAAAACAAGCATATTAAAAACCTTGGTAGATTCTGTAAAGCAAAACTTTTACGATAGCAATATTGTACAACATAAAATATTTGCTACAACGGTAAAGCCTATAACAGCCAATGTTGTAGTAGCTGAACCTGCTTCAAAAAACTGGCTATTTACCGTAGGTATTGGCGTAAACTTAGGCAATGTGTTGGAGTTTAATAACCCTAGTGGCGGTGGCGATAAAAAAAGCCTATCAGGCACTGTAGCTTTAGATGTAGGTATAAATTATGCCAAACAAAATACTCGTTTTAGTTGCACTAATGAGTTACATTATTTATTTGGGTTACAAAAATCGGGGCTTACTAGTGCAGCACATATACAACGCATATCTGACGAGTTAACTACCCTACACGACTTATCTATACAAACAGGCAAAACCAAAAAGTGGAATTTTAATTTAATAGCAAAATCTACCCTATCGTTTTTTACCATTTACGATGGTGAGTATTTTAAAGATATAAATAGCCTAGGTAAAATACAAGCCTTTTTAAGCCCTTACGATGTTACCATATCGCCAGGTATAAAGTACCAGCCCGATAAATATTTTAGAATATCAATATCGCCATACTCCTTTAAATTATATGGGGTACAAAGCAACCAAATATCTAGCAAAGGTTTGTTTATAACCGACCTTAACAGCAATGGCAACTATAAAAAGTTTTTATACAAACGCTTAGGTGCCGAGGTAAATTTTTGGTACGATAGGCAAGTAAAGCAATGGCTTACTATGCAATATAGGCTTAGCTTTTCGTCGGACTATTTTGAAAAATTTGGCAAAAATGGCCTTATGGATGGGCTTTTTATTACTAAAATAAAAATTGTAAAAGCTATTTATTTAACCCATAGGGCTACGGTAAAAAGCAACCTAGCCGTAAATTTTTTAAAGCCTTATTTTAATCAAAATATTTTGTTGAGTTATAGTAAAAATTTTTAAATAATAGTATGCTGTGTTTTTGTAAAATTAAAGCTTAAGCGTATAGTAGAGTAAGCAATCAATTAAAAACAAATTAAAAAACATGAAAAAAACATTTAAAAAATTATTGTTTTTAGCAATATCATCCCTAATTATAACTAATATTTTTGCTCAAACAGTACAAGTAACTGGCCCTAGAGGCAATGAAATGATGTGTGGAGCTTTTATGGGTGCTACTGGTAAAATAGTTGGTGGCACAGCACCGTACAGCACCAATATACAGGGCGTAATGATAAACGGTTCTAGTATTGATATGATACCAGCTGGTACATCAAACATTATTATAACTGATGCAAATGGCGTTGCTGCTACAACAAATGTATCTAGCGATATGGCACGTTTGCAACAAAGCTGTGTACCAGCAATGTGTGAATTTAGTGCATTAAATAAAACAGATGTTACCAGTTTTGGGGGCAGTAATGGAAGTATTCAGCCAAGTATTACTTGGCGTTTTCCTGGTTGTGGTAGTAGGCCACAAGGAGGTGGAGAGCAATTTACAGTTACCCCAAGTGGAGGAGGTGCTAGCACTACAAAATTTATTGGTCAAGCAGTAACAGGTTTAATTGCTGGGAGTTATATGGTTAAATTAATTTCTCCTTGTACTGATCGTAATTCTCCAAATTCAAACGCCTACGTTACTATTTTACAACCATCATCTACACCACTAAGTTTTACAAAAGTAGTTACCCAACCGCCAAATTGTTTTACAAAGGGCTCTATAACAATTACAGCATCTGGCGGTACGCCACCTTATTTATATACGTTAGATAATTACGGCCCTATGTATAACGGCTATGGTTCAGCAACTGCAACAAATTTAAATGCTGGGCCGTACTCTGCCAGTATAAAAGATCAAGCAAATCAAACTGTTTCATTAGGGTTTCAAATAAATAATGTATCAAATATAAGCATAGCTACTACTTACACTAATGCTATTTGTAATAGCAATAACGGTACTGCAACTGTATTAGCAACAGGTGGCACAGCACCTTACAGCTATAATTGGCACATAACACCAAACCAAAATGCTACAACGGCAATTGGTTTGGCAAGAGGCAATTATTATGTAACAGTTACCGATGCTAATGGTTGTGTAGCAAACTCAGCAAGTATATCTATTTCAAAAACAACCAATCCTTTACAAGTAACCATTAAAAAATTACCTGGTAAAAATTTAAAAAATACCATTGAAGTATTTGTAAATAACATACAGGCATCAGCCAACAATTATACTTTTTTATGGAGTACAAATGCTACTACTTCTTCAATAAATTTAGGTTATAAGTTGGATAATTTAGCCCCAGTAAGGCTTGAAGGACAGTTAAATTGTGTAGGTTGCCCCCCTCCACCAACCCCAACCCCACAAACTACAGCAACAGTTCAAACACCAGCTCCTACTACCACATATACCGTTACTGTTAAGGATATGAATGGATGTAGTGGTACAGCAACATATATTTATTAAAAAAAAAATAAAATCATGAAAAATAAAAATTACCCCATATTAGCATTACTATTTTTAATAATTACATCAATTATATCGTGTGGTTTACCAGGCCCAGAAGTAGTAGATGAAACCCTTGCTTGGAACCACCACGGCATAGGTACAAACCATGTAGTAGCTATAAACAGCATTGGTGCTAACAGTACCGATTTGAGGTATAACCTATACACCTGGGGCGATAATAGCGATGGTCAATTAGGCTATCCATCTAACGGACAATTAAAGGCCACTCTAGTAAATAAAGATGAAGATTGGAGTTTAGCTTTTGCAAGAAAAAACTCATCTATGGCTATAAAATTAGATGGCTCGTTATGGGCTTGGGGCTATAATGGGCAAGGGCAGTTGGGCAACGGCACTACTACCAATATTGCAACACCTACAAAAGTAGATATTGGTCCTTGGAAAACAGTAGCTATGGGAGATAGCTTTACCATAGGTATTAAAAAAGATGGCACTTTATGGAGCTGGGGTATTAACACACAAGGGCAGTTGGGCAATAACAGCTACAACTCATCTTTAATACCTAAAAAAATATCTAACAACAGTAATTGGACTCAAGCAGCGGCAGGGTGGGCACATGCACTTGCTATTAACCAAAGTGGTATGCTTTACGGTTGGGGTCGTAATACAGAATCTCAATACGGCAACTCTAATGGGGTAAACAGTTTAATACCAATTATTACAACTGATTTATTGTGTAAAAAAGTAGCAGCTGGTAAAATGCACAGTGTTGCTATATTAACTAACGGTACAATGTGGGCAACAGGCAGCAACAGTGTTGGGCAATTAGGTATAGGCTCAGCACAAACTACTGCTGCAACATTTGTACAAATAGGCAACAGTAACGATTGGGGATCAGTAGAGGCTGGCCCTAACCATAATATTGCATTTAAAGTAATTGGCAATGTTTCATTTTGGACTTGGGGCGAAAATACAAGTGGGCAGTTAGGTACCAATGACTTAGTAAATAAAACTGTACCAACTTTAATTTTAAACGATGATTTGTTATCTGCAAGGACTTCAGAAAATAATATTTCAGTTTTATACCGCTATAGCGGTGGCCATATTTATACAGCTGGCAATAATGCAAAGGGGCAAATTGGCAATGGCAATACCACTAATTATAAAGTATTTACAAGGGCTTATTTTTAGGCCTAGTTGTTTGAAATAGCAGCTTCTTATAGTTGTCAATCTAAAATAAGATTGGCAACTATTTCTTATATTATACTCTTCAATCTTCCAACCTACTTCATTCAACTCTTCAACTTACTACCCCTTTATTGTACTCATTCCACCATCTACATGCAATATTTGTCCGGTTATCCATCCAGCATTATCACTTAGTAAAAAAGCGGCCATATTAGCAATATCAGCAGCAGTACCTATTTTTTTGAGAGGGTGACGTTGAGCATTTGCAACTTTTTTTTCATCGGTGTTTAAAAGGCTTGCTGCTAAAGGAGTATCAGTTAATGATGGTGCAATACAATTTACTCTAATACTTGGTGCCAGCTCGGCGGCAAGTGCTTTAGTTAAACCTTCTAAAGCACCTTTACTTGCACTTACTTGTGTATGAAAGGGCAAACCCACCTGTACTGCAACTGTTGAAAACAATAACACAGCAGCTGATGTACTTTTTTTAAGCAACGGTAAAACGGCTTGCAATACTTTAATAAAACCAGCAACCTGCAATTCATAATCTGCCACAAAATTTTTTGGCTGTATACGAGCAAAAGGTTTCAAATTTATGCTGCCAGGGCAGTAAATTAAGCCATCAATTACATCTGGCAAAAATGATAAATTTAGCTCCTCATCAAGTACATTTAAGGCATGATATTGTATATTTTGTTGGCTATTTACCGCATGGCTATTAAAAGTACCAATTACGTTATGCCCAGCAGCAGCAAGTGTTTGTGCTAACTGCAACCCAATGCCTGACGATGCTCCTATTATTAAATACGTTTTCAATTATATAAATTTTAAAATAAGTTTATGGTAAATATTTTCAAATAACAAAATAATATATACTACAATTTCAAACAATAAAACAGTGAACGAAGTAATTTCACAATACGAAACAAAGGTTGCAACGAAACAACGAAGCAAAACATATTTTAATTAACTAATCAAATAACCATCCATACTTTTGACGTATACTGTAAATAAATTTTACGACAGAAAACTTGAGGCAAAAAATTTAAACAGCGTTAAAACCAAATTCCTAATTCCAAATTCCTATTTCCTCTTAACGGCGGACACAGTCACCCTCCCAACCAATTAACCAACCAATCACTAGCTCTCCAACAACTCCCCTAACCTCACTGCTACTTTGTCCCCATTTGGTAGCATCTCTTTTTCTAAAATTATATTTATAGGTACGGCCGGTAAGTTTAATGCCCCCATTACTTCAACAGCTGCATCTAAATGTTTAAAACAAGCTTTGCTTATTCTACCAGCTAATGCTTCTGCAAACGAATTATTTTGTTGTTCTTCAGTTAATATTAGGCATTTGCCATGCTTTTTTACAGTGGCAAAAATCAATACTTCATCTAATGGAAACAGCGTTCTTAAATCAACCACCTCTACCTTACCTTTGTATTGCAGGGCCGCAGCTGTAGCCCAATACACTCCCATACCATAGGTTATTACACAACAGCTTTCTCCATTTTTTACAGCAACATCATCTGCTGCCAATACAATATTTCCTTTTCCTAATGGTATTATATAATCTCTGCTTGGCTCCACATTTTTTGCAGCTTCAGTACCTGGCACTTTACTCCAATACAAACCTTTATGTTCTAACATTACTACAGGGTTAGGGTCAGCAAATGCTGCCTTCATTAAACCTTTCATATCGGCTGCACAACTTGGGTACACTATTTTTATTCCTTTTACAGTAAGCAATGTACTTTCTATACTACCACTATGGTAAGGCCCACCACCACCATAAGCACCTATGGGTACACGTATAAGTGTTTGTACCGGAAATTTACCACAACTTAAATAACAACTCTTACTAATTTCGGTAATTAATTGGTTTAGCCCAGGGTAAATATAATCAGCAAATTGTACCTCTACAATGGGCTTTACGCCTACTGCACTCATTCCTGCTGTACTACCAATAATGTAGGCTTCTTGTATGGCTGTATTAAAAACTCTATGGTCGCCAAACTGCTCTGCCAAAGTAGCTGCTTCTCTAAACACACCGCCTAATCTTCTCCCCACATCTTGCCCATACAATAATGCTTCTGGGTTATCTTCCATTATTTCTCTAATGGCAAATAAGGCAGCATCTACCATCATAATTTTTTCCTTACCTATTGGTGCTCTTGTACCAACTTCAGTTGTAATTTTTGTTGGAGCAAACACATGCTTGGTAACGGTTTCAGCCAAAGGCTCTGCAGCAGCAAGTGCTAATGCAAATTGCTTTTCAATATAATCAATAGCTGCTGTTTCAATAACTTGAAGTAGCTGTGTATGTACACCTGCATTAGTTAGTTGTTGTTGTAATAATATAAAAGGATCTTGCAAACTATGCTTTGCTAAATCAGCTTCAGTTCTATAAAAATCTTTTCTTACACCGCTGGTGTGATGGCCAAGCAAAGGCACTTTTGCATGTACTAAATAGGGTACACAATTATCTCTCACATCTGCCACCACTTCTTGCATAGTAGTAAAGCTTTCTATAAAATTTGCTCCATTTATACTCACTCTTTTAATACCTTTAAAACCCTGTATAAACTCGTAGGCGTTGCAGGTACGTGCCTCTGCAGCAGTTACACTTATACCCCAATCATTATCCTGCACTAAAAATATTATAGGAAGTTGGTGCAGTGCAGCAAATTGAAATGCTTCACTTACTTCTCCTTCGGTAATAGATGCATCGCCAAGGGAGCAAATAACAATAGCTGCCCCCTCTATCTCCCCCAAAGGGGGAGGAAACGAAACAGATTGCAACGTAGATTGGTTTGAATGTTGCTTTTTTAAATTACTTAAATACTTTAATCCCTGAGCCACACCCGTAGTGGGTATTGCCTGCATACCTGTAGCACTACTTTGATGTATGATAGTTGGTTTGCCTTCTCCTCTAAAGTTTGGATGGTTGTAGTATGATCTTCCACCTGTAAATACATCATCGGCCTTGGCCAATAATTGTAACATTAATGTATATGGGCTATGGCCCATACCTAACATCATACTTTCATCTCTATAATAAGGGCTCACATAATCGAAAGGCAATAAATTGTATACTGTGGCTAGTTGTATTGCCTCATGGCCCCTACTTGTGCTATGCACATACTTACAAATAGTTTTGTTTGCTTCGTATATTGCTGCCATTGCTTTTGCTTGGCAAATATGGGTATAGGCTTTTAGTAATATGTTGGTATCCAAAGGGTTTGTGTAGTTTTATTTTTGGGAAAATATTTTTTGCGAAGGTAAAACAATATGTACAAAAATGCCTGCTCAATTAAACTGCTAAGCCCTCAATAATTGCTGTAATTTTTACAAAAAAATAGTAAATATGTATGCTTGTAATAATTATAGTTTCTCAATTATATTTTCATACTTAATTCAAAAGCCAACAATAATCTAAAATAATAATCAACAATATTTTTTAATAATGACTCCATATCTTTACAAAAATATTCTTCATTATGTCATTATCTATAGGTGATTTAGCACCAAATTTTACTTTATTTAGTTCAGAAGTTAAACCAATTTCCTTAGCTGATTATAAAGGCAAGCAGCATGTTTTGCTATTATTTTTTCCTTTAGCGTTTACTGGTGTTTGTACAAAAGAATTATGCAGTGTAAGAGATGATATAGCAAAATATAATGATGCTAATGCTCAAGTGCTTGGCATTTCAGTAGATAGTGTGTTTACTTTAGCAAAATACAAGGAGGAGCAAAAGTATAATTTTCCTCTTTTAAGTGATTTTAACAAAGAAGTTAGCGAAACTTACGAAGCCATGTATGGTTCATTTACTGATATGAAAATGCTTGGAGTAGGTAAAAGAGCAGCTTTTGTAGTTGATGTAAATGGTGTTATACAATATGCAGAAGTATTAGAAAATGCTGGGGATCTACCAAACTTTGAGGTTATTAATAAAGTTTTATCCACTTTATAATATCATTTTTATAGTTTTTTACAAATTTTATAATAAAGATTTTAAAAATTCGTTTAATAAATACCAATTTTAAAAAGTATTGCTTATTTTTACTACGTTGAAAAAAACATTTCTAATATTAATTACACTTATTGGTTTAAATTTTACATCTTCTGCACAAAATAAAGCTACAACCACTGATTACAGTAATAGCTCCGTTAAAGCAAAATTTATAAAATCTTATCCCAATCCAGCAACAACTGTTGTAAACTTTGAATTTCAAAAAAGTTACAATAACAGTTACTCATTGCAGGTACTTAATACTATTGGCAAAGTAATGTACGAAGCCAAAAACATTCCTTTTTTACTTACTATTGATCTTAAAGCTGCTAAATTTTACAGAGGTATTTACATTTATCAATTAATTGATAAGAGTGGTGTAGTTATTGAATCTGGTAAAATTTTAGTAGTTAATTAATTACCCATTCCCCATTTATTTTTATTAAATTTTTATTGATGTCAATTTGACTGAAAACTTGCATTGGCAAAATGTTTGACTATTGTACTTTTGATAATAATATTAAACATCAAAAGTAATATGGAGAGTAAAAATATGCCTAACCAAGAGCAACCAAAACACGAAAGTGCCGAAAGTGCAGTTAATGACAATGAACAAATACCTATGGACGATACAAACAAAATCGATATGGAAAAAAGCCAATCAAGTACAGATGAAACTGTGGAACCCTCAATAGAAAACAATATTGAGAATTTAATGGCAGATGTACAAGAGCAAAAGGATAAATATTTACGCTTGTTTGCAGAGTTTGATAATTTTAAAAGACGTACTGCTAAAGAACGCTTAGAGTTAATGCTAACAGCAGGAAAAGAAATGGCTATAGCACTGCTAGATGTTGCAGATGATATGGATAGGGCTGAAAAGCAAATTGCTCAAAGTGAAGATATAGCTCAAGTAAAAGAAGGTGTGCAATTGGTATTTAATAAATTACGAAGCACTTTGCAACAAAAAGGCATTGTACCAATGGTGAGTATTGATACCGATTTTGATGTAGAAAAACATGAAGCAGTAACTGAAATACCTGCTGGAGAAGATAAAGTTGGAAAAGTAGTAGATGATTTACAAAAAGGCTACTATATGAACGATAAAATAATACGATTTGCAAAAGTTGTAGTAGGTAAATAATAATTTCCGAAAATAAAACTGCTTAATAAAAATTCAATACGCTAAATGGCCAATTAGCTAAACTATCACATGAAGAGAGATTACTACGAAATATTAGGAGTTACTAAAAACTCATCTGCCGAAGAAATAAAAAAAGCCTATCGTAAAACTGCTATGCAGTTTCACCCTGACCGTAACCCCGGCGATAAGGCTGCTGAAGATAAATTTAAAGAAGCTGCTGAAGCGTACGAAATACTAAACGATAGCGATAAGAAAGCTCAATATGACAGGTTTGGCCACAATGCATTTGCAGGTGGTAGAGGTGGTGGCGGTAGCCATGGTTTTGGTGGTATGAATATGGATGATATTTTTAGCCAATTTGGAGATATTTTTGGAAACCAAAGTGGGGATGATGGCGGATTTTTTGGTGGTCGAAGCAGAGGTGCTGGTAACCGAGGGGTTAGAGGTAGCAACCTTAGGGTAAAAATGAAATTAAATTTTGAAGAAATTGCTAATGGTGTCACTAAAACTATAAAGGTAAAAAAACATATAGTTTGTACCACATGCGATGGCAATGGTGCAAAAGATAAAAACAGTGTACAAACCTGTGGCACTTGTAGCGGTAGCGGCCAAGTACGCCGTGTGCAAAATACTTTTTTAGGCCAAATGCAAACTGTAACCACTTGCCCAACCTGTAATGGACAAGGCACTACCATAACTGCAAAATGTAATAGTTGCAAAGGCGAAGGTAGAGTGTATGGTGAAGATACAGTAACTGTAGATATACCAGCAGGTGTACAAGAAGGAATGCAGTTAAGTGTTACAGGCCGTGGCAATGCTGGTGAACGTGGTGGTGCCGCTGGAGATTTAATTGTGCTTATTGAGGAAGAGCAACACCCACAACTTACAAGAGAAGGTTTAAATGTAGGTTTTGATTTACATATATCTTACCCTGATGCTGTGTTCGGCACTCAATTAGAGGTGCCAACAATAGATGGTAGGGCAAAAATAAAAATACCAGCAGGTACACAAAGTGGCAAAATTTTACGATTAAAAGGCAAGGGTTTTCCTCAAGTAAATGGGTACGATAAAGGAGACCAATTAATACAAGTAAATATTTGGACAGCACAACATACCACTGCAGAAGAAAAAGAGATGTTGGAAAAAATGAACGAATCTAAAAACTTTATACCAAACCCTGAAAAAGGAGAAAAATCATTTTTTGATAAAGTGAGAGAAATGTTTAGCTAATAACACTTAAGGCCTGCAATTTTTTTGTGGGCTTTTAATTTGGAAATATTTACTGCTATTAAAAATCCTAATTTTTTTCACAATAGCCCAATATTTTGAAAATTAATTGTACATATTAATAAGTACATCATAATATTTTTACCTAATTTGCTAATCAATTATGTTGCAAAAAATAAATATTACAAATTATGCAATTATTGATGCACTACACATTGAATTTGCACATAATTTAAATATTATAACGGGTGAAACCGGTGCTGGTAAAAGTATTTTAATGGGTGCATTAGATTTGGTATTGGGCAAAAGAGCAGATGTGGCTGTATTAAAAAACATTGATCAAAAATGCATTGTAGAAGCTCATTTTATTGTAAAAGAGCAAGAAAAAATTAATCAATTTTTTAAAGAAGCTGATATTGATGCTGATAAAGAAATAATTGTACGCAGAGAAATAGCTCCCAACGGAAAAAGCAGAAGCTTTATAAACGATACTCCTGTAAGCCTTACACAATTAAAACAACTTACTCAATTTTTAGTTGATTTACATAGGCAGTTTGATACTCAAGATATAGGTTCAGAAAATTTTCAAAGAGAGGTATTAGATGCCATTGCAGATAACCAACCCTTATTAGCAGAATTAAAAATTGTGTTTAACAATTATTCAATTAAAAAGATTGAATTAACAAAACTACTTTTACAGCAAGAAAATGCAAATAAAGAAGCTGATTACAATAGTTTTTTATTAGAGGAATTTAAAGCCATACAAGTACAACCAAATGAATTGGAAGAACTTGACTTAGAATTGAAACTGCTAAGCAATGCTGAAAATGTAAAGCAACAATTAAGTCAAATATATGGTGCTATAAATGGCGGAGATGAACCGTTAAGCCAACACTTAAAAACAATATCTCAAAAATTATCTACGATAGTAGAATACAATAAAAACATAATTGATTTACAACAACGCTTACTTAGTGCACAACTAGAAATTGTAGATGTAGCTGATGAGTTAGAAAAAATTGACGAAGAAATAATTTATAATCCTGAACGGCTACAAATTGTAAATGATAGATTATCTGCTGGGTATAAACTACTAAAAAAACATGGTGTACAAACTACCTCTCAACTGTTAGAAATACAAGAAAATTTACAACAAAAATTATCGGTTTCAAAAAACATCAATCAAAGTATTATTGATATTGAAAAAGATGTAAATTATGTATACAATAAAGCAAATAGTATTGCAAAGAATATTGAAGCTAACAGAATACAACACATTATTGCATTACAAAAAAATGTAAATAAAATTTTGTTTCAAATAGGTATGCCAAATGCTCAAATAAAAATAGAGGTTAGTCCATCTGAACTTTCTGCAACAGGTATAAACGAAATAAACTTTTTATTTGATGCCAATAAAAGCAATAAGTTTGAGCCATTGTATAAAGTAGCAAGTGGTGGAGAGTTGAGTAGGCTTATGTTAGCAGTAAAATCATTAGTGGCTAAAAAACTTCAGTTGCCGGTGTTAATTTTTGATGAAATTGATACAGGCATAAGTGGTGAGGCTGCTAAGCAAGTGGGTATAATCATGAAAAGTCTAAGTACTAATCATCAACTAATTGCCATAACTCACCAACCACAAATAGCTGCAAAAGCTGATGCACATTATTTTGTACACAAAGAGCGTAAAAATAATAACACTCAAACCAATGTAAAGTTGCTTTCTAATAAAGAACAAATTTTAGCAATAGCACAAATGTTAAGCGGTGAAAAACCTACAGATGCTGCTTTAAAAATTGCAGCAGAAATGATGGAATAAAGCTGACTAAAAACTGCTCTAAAAAATGTACTAGATTTCTATTATGTGCTCAATGGTGTTTTTAATTATCATGTAGAAATTAAGTTTTAACAACCCTCATCTATATACAACTCAAAAGATTGTACCACTTCGTTTACAATATTTATAGTTAATGCTCTACCAGATTGTGCATCATTAATTTTAATAAATTCACTAAATGTTCTTGTAGCTATTCCATTATTATCGTAGCGTAAATATTTTGAAAACTCAAAACCAATGTTCATTGTATTTAGTTTTTTTAATACTTCAAACTTATTCATACCTACACTAATGCCCGATTTTGTTTTTATATTCTTATCCTTACACACAACTCTACATAAATTGTATGAATTTTCCTTTTCGCCATTATCATTATAATATGGTACAAAATCTATAGCATAAGCTACACCATTTACTTGCACTTCAATTGTTTTTTCGTAATTATTACTTACATCTGCAAGTTCATTTATTGTAAATTTTTTATTGCAAATTTTTTCAATTTCAGCTTGTTTCATTTCCAAAAAAAATGGTCCAATTTTTCCTGTAGAGGCTGATATTTCTTGTGCAGATACATGGTTAAAAAAAATATTGCAGCATAGGGTAATTAAAATTAGTTTCATTTTCATAATTGAATAAATTTATATAATAAAAGTATATGTATTTTTTGTAAGTTGGGTACTTTTAAAAAAAACACAATTACAAATTCCTAAATCCTTATTAAAAATCATCTCAACTCAACTTCTCACAAAAAACCATAATCAACCTTCTTTGCTAACTCCACATATTAATTTAACTTAGCGCTTTACAAAATTATTATCAAGCAAACAATCTCAACTATGTATAACTTATTAAAAGGAAAAAAAGGAATTATTTTTGGTGCACTTGATGAAAAATCAATTGCATGGATTACTGCTATAAAATGCCACGAAGAAGGTGCTGATATTGTTTTAAGCAATGCACCAGTAGCTATGCGTATGGGAGAAATAAATAAATTAGCTGAAAAAATTAATGCACCCGTTATTGCTTGCGATGTTAGCAATGCTGAAGATGTAGAAAATTTAATTACTAAAACTAAAGAACATTTTGGTGGTGGCTTTGATTTTATTTTGCACTCCATAGGTATGAGTCTTAACGTACGTAAAGGCAAGCATTATACTGAGATAGATTATACACATAACTTAAAAACTTTTGAAATAAGTAGTATGAGTTTGCACCGTGTATTAGCTGCCTGTATGAGGCACGATGCATTAAATGAGTGGGCTAGTGTGGTTGCCTTAACCTACATAGCTGCACAAAGGGTTTTTCCTGATTATAATGAAATGGCCGATGCAAAATCATTATTAGAAAGTGTAGCCCGTAGCTTTGGATACCATTATGGCGTTAAGAAAAATGTAAGAATAAATACTGTATCTCAATCCCCAACCCGTACCACCGCAGGTAGTGGTGTAAAAGGTTTTGATGGTTTTATTAGTTATGCAGAAAAAATGAGCCCTCTAGGAAATGCTAGTGCAGAAGATTGTGCAAATTATTGTATTACACTTTTTAGTGACTTAACAAAAATGGTAACTATGCAAAACCTGTTTCACGATGGTGGGTTTAGTAACACAGGTGTAACTGCTGGCGTTATTGATCAAATGGAAAAATAATTATAAAAATTTCTAGCTTAAATTTTAAATAATTCTGGTTTGTGTGTTATTACAATTTTGTACTAACACACATTTTTTTTGCTACCTAAAAAATTAAACCCTATTTGATACTCCTTTAAAAAATTGTATTCCACCAAAAATAATGGCACCCCAAAAAATAAACCCGGTATTAGCCAAGGTGCCAATAGTACCACCAATGCACCAAACTGCACCCCAAAGCATATCTTTATTGGCGGCTTCGTTTTTTATTTTATTTGTCTGTTGCTCTACTTCATATATAATTCTATCGGCTTCTTGTGGCTCAATGCCATTATTTACTAATGCTTGTTTTACTTCGTAAGGGTCTTTATTTTGCTGCGTAAGCAAATTAGCTACATAATGATAAACGTCAATACTATTAACATCATGTTGTTTTTCTCCAATTTCTTTTATCCCTGCCATTATAGTTTTAAATTTTTTAAAATAAATTTAGTAAATTCTAAACGTTTTTTACATTTAATTGCAAAGCATAAATGTAAATTTTTCCTTCTGTATACAAATAATTATTACACACATGCTTGGATTTTAAACAAAAGAGCCGCCCAATACAGGCGGCTCTTTTATTACATTTTTAAAAATGATATAGTTTAGAATATCAACACATTTCCTGTTTTAATTCTTCCACCATTGTTATCAAGTAAATCTACTCTGTAAACACCTTTACCAATGAAAGTTCCTAAATCAACTGGCATTGAGTTGTAACCAACAACACCTTGAGTTGCATAAGTTTTAGTGAATACTCTTGTTCCTTTACTATCGTACACATTTACAGTTGCTGGGAAAGATGCACCGCTGTTTGGAGCAGTATAATATCTTACCTGGAACTGCCCTTGGCTTGGACTAGGATAGATAAACAACTTAGCTAAATCAACTGAATCGCCTATGGTGATTGCTGTTGGTAAAATACCAGTACAACCTGCAGCGCTTACTACTCTAACTGTGTAAGATCCTCTCTCATCATAATTTACAACTAACATATTGCTTGTAGCTCCTGGTACATCAACACCATTTTTAATCCATTGGTAGCTTATACCTGCTGTGCTCGGAGATACGGCAGCTGTTAAGGTTGTAGTTAATCCAGGATACAAATTCTTAACTGGTGCAAAACCAATATTAGCAACTGGTAAAGCATTTACAGTTAACGTACCTGCAGTAGAAACTAAGCTACCACAACTACCACCTGTAGATATTGAATCACGATATTTATAACCATTTAAGGCAGCTGTAGCACCTGTAATGGTAAGTGTATTTGTAGTTGCACCTGTGTATACACCAGCATTGGCTACATTAGTGTAGCTAACACCAGCATTGGTGCTTACTTGCCATTGGTGTACAAAACCTGGGCCGCCTGTTAAGGTACCTGCTTGTACAAATTTAGTTGTACCACCTGCACAAACACTTGCATCAGCAACTGTTGGAGAACCTGCTACTGGAGCATTTACCGTAACAGTTATGTTTTGGGCTGGTGTAGAACATGCACCTGCGGTAGTTACAAAAGCATACGTTGTAGTGGCAGTTGGTGCAGCATATACTTGTGCCACTTGGCCACCAAGGTATGGTACTGTACCAGCAGCATCTAAGAATAATCCAGTAAGGGGTGTTACTGATATTGTAGCTGGGGCTCCGCCTGTAATTACGTTTAATGTCCATGAATTTAATGTTCCAACATCACCTGCACCGCCATCAGCCATTGCCAATGTCCAAACTCCATTACCTGCAGTAGAAGGAGTTACAGAGGCTGTAAAATCAGTTGCATTTGATACAAAACCAGTTGGATTTGAAAATGGTGCACCTGCTACAGCTGTATTTCTTAAATCAGCTCTCCAATTTGTACTGTTATTGTAAATATAAGGAGCCGTTGCAACAGAGGTAAATGGTGTAGTACCTACTGAGCTTATTTTGGCACCGTACCAACCCCAAGTTGATGGACCAGAGGCTGCTCCTGTAAATACCCCATTATTATATTTATATAAATTAATGATTTGACCATTTGGTGATCTTAAATTAAATATCATATCGCCAGGGTAAGAATGTGGCATGTTTAACACTACCTCTACAGCTACTACTGGGGCGTTTGGAATACCAGCTAAAGTAATATTTGAAGTAGATGCAGTTGCAATATTATCTGGTATTGGCACTGCTGTTGCATTAGAACCAGTAGTAATGGTTTGTGTAGCTGGGGCAGCAAATAGTACTGCTGGTGCAGATAAACATTTTGTAGCTGATGTAGGGGTAACTGATAATGCTAATGGCGTAACTGTTAAGCTTGCAGCATTAGTAAAGTTTGTACCTGTACATGCTCCGCTATAAATAACACGGTAGTTATAGCCATCCATACTAGTAGCTACTGGGCTAATTCTCATAGTATCTGTAGTTACATTACTATATGGTGCTACGTTTGCTAAGTTTGACCATGCACCACCTGCAGTAGTTTGCACCTGCCATTGGTAGGTAGGGTTTGAACCACTTATAGAAGTAGTAAACGTTGTTGTAGAACC
>JANMAV010000145.1:0-2993 GCA_031360055.1 Ferruginibacter sp. | reverse complement strand
ACAATCAATTGATTATAGCAAAATTAATATCTCTTTTTTATAAACATAAAAATAAAATATGTGCATAAAAAGAGGCTGCCCTTTTGAGACAGCCTCTTTTTTATTTTATAAACAAATGATGTGATTTTTAGTTAGAATTTTTTTTGGGCTAAGTAAGTTTTAGCAAAATTTTATCCATGATCTAAATTTTTGAAGTTGGTTTAATATTTATAAATTGTGTTAGTCTTTTTTAATGTGAAGTTTACAAAATAAAATTATTATTATGCAACATGCCATTAGTTGGTTTGAAATACCAGCAACAGATTTAAGCCGTGCTCAAAAATTTTATGAAACAATTTTTAATATGGATATGATACCTATGGATATGCCGAATATGAGTATGCGTATGTTTCCTTTAGATGATATGATGACTGGCATTGGTGGGGCTTTGGTAGATAGTGGTGGTTTTCATACACCATCTGTAACTGATGGGCCATTAATTTATTTAAATGCAAACCCTGATGTACAACAAATATTAAATAAAATACCTGAAGCTGGAGGAAAAATTATAGTTCCAAAAACAGAAATTTCTCCTGAATACGGTTTTATGGCTGTATTTGAAGATACGGAAGGCAATAGAATAGCATTACACTCAACGCCACAATAAATAAAATACATGAAAAGCTACGCCACAACTGTAAAACAATATTTAGCTGAACTACCTGAAGACAGAAAAGCTGCTATGACCATACTAAGAGATACCATTAAGAAAAATATACCAAATGGCTTTGAAGAATGTATTAGTTATGGAATGATTGGTTATGTTGTACCTCATAGTATTTATCCAAAAGGGTATCATTGTGACCCAAAGTTGCCATTGCCTTTTGCAAATATTGCTAGTCAAAAAAACTTCATATCGCTGTATCACATGGGGTTGTACAATACCCCTACTCTTTTAAATTGGTTTGTAACAGCGTATGAAAAAATAGTACCCACCAAGTTAGATATGGGCAAAGGTTGTGTTCGATTTAAAAAAATGGATAATATACCTTTTCAACTTATAGGTGAGCTTATGCAAAAAATTACAGTAAAAGAGCACATTGAAAAAATGGAAACCTACATTAAATAATTTCCATACTACAGTTTACCCATTCACTATCAAACTTAACTCCGTCAATTTTTTTATAAAAATTAATGGCTGGCTCATTCCAATCCAACACTTGCCATACCAACCCATTATAGTGTTGTTTTTTGCATTCTTCAATTAATACATCAAAAAACATTTTGCCGATTCCAAGCCCTCTCATTTTTTCAGTAATTAACAAATCTTCCAAATACATTCGTTGCCCCTTCCATGTACTGTATCGTGTATAATATAATGCAAAGCCAATAATTTGTTCTTGTTCTTCAATCTGCACGGCTACAAATGCTTGCCATACAGGGTTAGCGCCAAAACCACTTTGTATAAAATGCTCCATAGTAACAGTTACTTCTTCAGGTGCTTTTTCATATAAAGCCAATTCATTTACTAAATTCATGATTGCTTCACAATCAGAAATTATGGCTTTACGAATTTGAATTGACATTGTATACGTGTTTAATTAATTATTAAATTGTTATTGATGAAATATATTTCTTAGCTTAAAACTTGCTATTGATACTACCGCCAGATACTCTAAAATTATTAGCTTTAGCATAATATGCTTGGGCTGCTACTAAATAAGAATACCACTCTTGGTTTTTTGCAGATTTTTCCTCAATCCTTTTCAAAAAATCGGCTTTGCTTTCTTCTGTTTTTGCAGTAGAGTAGTATTTATATAAACTAAATAAGCTTTTTACGTAACCAAGGTAATTAATAAAAGCTTTTTTATAATCGGTAGCGCCTTTTACATTTGGTGTTGGCTTATTTTGGATATTGAGCATCAAATCAATAACTTTTTTTTCAGCATTTGTAGTTACTAATTCTAAACTATCCATTTTATTTTGTATTAAAAAGGTAGTCATTTTAGCATCTACACTATTTACAATGTTGGATATTGAATCTCCCCGAGCAATTAAATCTTCATTAAAATTAAAAGCATCTTGATTGCTACAGCTAGTAAGAAGTACTGCTGTGAGAATTAATAATGTAAAACTTTTTATCATATTCTTTTTTTTAAAGATAAAAAAAGAGGATATATCAAGTTTAAAAAAATGATACATCCTCTTATTAGGAATAATATTAAAATTATGGGAAAATACCTAGTTCACCATAGCTAGTTGCTACTTTATTAATAGCATTTACATAAGCTGCAGTACGCATATCAGGTATATCGGGGTTTGAGTGCCATATAGCCATAATTTCTCTTGTGGCAGTAATCATACTTTCTTCCAAGCCACTATGTACTAAATCAACCTCTTCGGGGCCATGCATAATAAAGGCTCTCTCATTATCTTCAACTTTTTTACCAGTTAAGTTTTCAATTTGGCTAAGTATGTGTGTATTTAAATTTTCAGTAAAGCGTTTTTCCATACGGCCGTAACGTACATGGCTTAAGTTTTTTAACCATTCAAAATAACTCACCGTTACACCACCTGCATTTAAATACATATCAGGTACACATAATATACCTTTTTGTGCAAAAACTTCATCAGCCTCAGGTGTACAAGGACCGTTTGCCGCTTCGCCAATTATTTTTGCTTTTACAAATGGTGCATTATCACCATTTATTACGTTTTCTAAGGCTGCAGGTATTAATATATCGCAAGCTAGTTCAAGTGCATCTGTATTTTTTACTAAGTTAGTGGCACCAGGGAAATTTAAAATTGAACCTGTTGCTTTTCTATGTTGAAAAACTTCTTCTTCATTTAAACCATCAGCATTATAAATTGCACCTTCATATTCGGCTAAGCCTATAACTTTTGCGCCAGACTCCCTAAAAAATTTGGCACAATGATAACCTACATTTCCTAAACCTTGTACAACTATTGTTTTACCTGCTATACCTAATGGCAGGCTTAATTTATCCATTACT
>JANMAV010000141.1:0-2104 GCA_031360055.1 Ferruginibacter sp. | reverse complement strand
CTTTTTTGAAACAATTGGAGTAGTTGGCTCAAAAGGCAGTACAGGAAATGTTAGTAAATACGAGTTTGTTGATAGCTGCACTGATAAAATGAGCAATCAAACAATGTATTACAGGTTGCAACAAGTAGATGTAGATGGAAGTTTTAGTTTTAGCAATATCACTGCCGTACAAATTAAATGCCCAGATGCTATTTCTATTTATCCTAACCCTGCATCTAATTTTATAACACTTAAAGGAGTAAAAAGAAATAGTAGATATAATATAACCAATAATTTGGGGAAAATGGTACAAAACGAATTACTTGAGTACGATTTTATAGATGTTAGTACACTAGATAAAGGTTTATATTATTTAAATTTTGAAAGAAATCATATTGAATTTATAAAAAATTAAAAATTTTTGGGTAGGGCTTAGAACAAGAAAGCCGTTTCACGAGAGTGAGCGGCTTCTTTTTTTATACAATAAATTGTGTGAAATTATATTTGTCTATTTATATCAAAGTTTTCAAGCTCCTTACTCACTGCATTTAAGAAAGTAGATCCTAAAGCACCATCAATAATACGATGATCGTAACTTAAAGAAATATACATCATGTGGCGTATGGCTATACAATCACCTTGGGGGGTTTCCAGCACCATAGGACGCTTTTTTATAGCCCCTACAGCCATTATTGCTACTTGAGGTTGGTTTATAATTGGTGTACCCATTATGCTACCAAAAGTTCCTACATTGGTTAATGTAAATGTACCACCAGTTGTATCATCTGGCTTTAATTTGCCACTACGTGCTGCTGCTGCTAAGCCGTTTACTTGTTTGCAGAGGCCGGTAAGATTTAATTGATCAGCATTTTTTATTACAGGTACAATTAAATTACCCGTTGGTAATGCTGTAGCCATGCCTATGTTTAAATCTTTTTTTACAACAATTGTATCTCCTACCACTGAGCTGCTCAGCATGGGGTATTTTTTTAGAGATTTTACAACTGCCTCCACAAACAATGGAGTGAAGGTTATTTTTTCACCTTCTCTTTTTTCGAAAGCAGACTTTATCTTATCTCTCCATAAAACTAAGTTGGTAACATCACACTCTGCAAAGCTAGTTACGTGTGCACTTGTAGCCACACTATCCGTCATGTGTTTAGATATGAGCTTACGCATTCTATCCATTTCAATAACTTCTACATTGCCAGAAAATGTTGCAGGTGGCTGAACATTGGCTTGTTGGCTACTAATTACTACAGCTTGTTGGCTTTGTTGAGCAACTGCTGCACTATTGTTGTTTGATGTTGTAGCAGTTGATGTATTATTACCTTTATTGCCAACATAGGCTAAAATATCTTTTTTACTTACTCTCCCATCTTGTCCGGTACCAGTAATATTTTCCAACTCTGTCATGCTAATTCCTTCACTTTGTGCAATGTTTAGCACTAGTGGTGAGTAAAATTTTACACTGCTTTGTTGGGTATTGGCTACTGTATTGGGTGCAGGTACATAAGGTATTTCTTCAATTACTTTAGCATCTTCATATAAAGGTGCAAGTGTTGGGTTGTTAGATGCACCAGTATTAGAAGCCGTATTTATTTTTACGATAACTGTACCAATAGGTACTACATCATTTTCTGCAAATAAAATTTGTTCAATTATTCCCTCGGCGGTAGATGGCACTTCACTATCCACCTTATCTGTAGCTATATCTAAAATAGTTTCATCTTGCGCTACTTTATCACCTACTTTTTTGTGCCATTTTAAAATAGTGGCTTCCATTATACTTTCTCCGAGTTTAGGCATTACTAAATCAACTACACTCATAAAATTGGGTTAAATTAAATTTGGGCAAATGTAAGCATAATGCACGTATTGAAAGTTGTTTTTGAATACTAAATATTTAGCATGTAAATAAAAAATTTACTAGTCCAACACACCAAAATAGTCTTTTATTAAGTTAGAGTGCATTAATTATAGTTTGGTACAATATATGGTTTTAAGAAATATAAATTTTATAGATATAGGTTAAGATTTGAGTGATTTTTTTAGCCTGTATTCTGAATAGAAATTAAGGTTGCAACCAATAATTAATTTATTTTTGCATAATAAAATTTTTAAT
>JANMAV010000107.1:0-4770 GCA_031360055.1 Ferruginibacter sp. | reverse complement strand
TTTAAAATAATAAATTATTTATTGAACTATTTTAAACATTATTATTATATTTATTTATTGGTTGATAATTGTATAATCTAATCCGTTGTTGGTAGTAAAACAAATAACGAAAAATAAGCAAGCAATAAAGTTTTATACAAGCCAAATACCCCAATAAGTTAAAGGCAATCAAAAATCAGCAATAATCAATCCTCCTTACGGCGGACGCCGTCAGCAATTAGTACAACATTCTTACCTTTCTAGTGCCCTTTACTCCTTTTAATAACTCTAGTGCATTTTTGCTGAGGCTTTTATCAATATCAAGTACCACGTAACCAGTGCTATCGTTGGTTTTTAGGTATTGCCCTAAAATATTTATTTTATGTTGGCTTAATAATGTATTTATGCTGCTTAGTACACCAGGCACATTATTGTGTATGTGTAAAATACGATGTGCCCCTTCTTGCGGTGGCAAAGCAAGTGCAGGTATGCTATGGCTGCCTGTGCTTATGCCTTTTTCTAGGTAGTTAAATAATTTTGCACTTACATCTAACCCAATATTATTTTGAGCCTCTTGTGTGCTACCACCTATGTGAGGAGTAAGAATAACGTTGGGTAAATTTTGTAAAGGGCTGGTAAATGCATCTCCATTTTTTTCTGGCTCCACGGGAAAAACATCTACTGCTGCCCCACCAATATGACCACTCAATATGGCTTTTCTAAGGGCATTAATATCTACAACAGTGCCCCTTGCATAGTTTATAATAATAGCTCCTTGTTTACAATGGGCCAATGTATTTTTATTTATCAAATTGGCTGTACTATCTATTTCCGGTACATGTAAGCTCACAATATCAGCCTTTTGTAGTAGCTCCTTTAAATTTTTACTATCGTTTGCATTTCCAAGAGGCAGTTTAGTTTCGGCATCGTAAAAAATAACTTTCATACCTAACCCTTCGGCTAGCACACTAACTTGGCTGCCAATATTTCCATACCCAATTATGCCTAAGGTTTTACCTCTAAGCTCATGGCTACCTGTTGCATCTTTTAACCAAACGCCATCATGGGCAGCTTTATTTTTATCTACAATTTTTCTAATCAATAAAATAGATGATCCAATAACAAGCTCTGCTACACTACGAGTATTGCTGTATGGTGCATTAAAAACGGCTACTCCGCTACTGCTTGCAGCTGCAACATCTACCTGGTTTACCCCAATACAAAAGCAGCCAATGGCCTGTAGTTTTGTAGCTGCAGCTAGCACGGCTGCAGTAATTTGAGTTTTACTACGAATGCCAAGAATGTGCACATTCTTTATTTCTTTAATTAATTCAGCTTCGCTTAAAGCTCCAGTAAGTTTCTTTACAGATGCATAACCTGTGCTGGTAAATTGCTCAACTGCCGCAGCACTAATATTTTCTAAAAAGAGTATGTTTATTTTTTCTTTAGGATAACTGGTAATTTTTTTATCTGCCATTTGTAAAGTACTTATTTTGCACAAAGTTATTTTTTTATAATGGTTTTATAAAATGAGGTTATTTTGCTAATAAAATAAATGAGATTAAAGGCTGGTTATTAGCCTTAAAAATGTAATATGATAAAATTATTGAAACATATTTTAGCTTTTTCAATTATTATAATTTGCTATGTAGGTTGCCAAACTGAACAAAGTAAAACAACAAAAAATGAAACTGAAACTGAGCAGAAAGTACAGTATAAAATACCAGAAGCAACTGCCATTAACAATTCAGAAAAAAATACTATTAAAAATGCAGTACAAGTTTTTTACGATTCTGTATTGGCTCCAAGTGGTTTTAACGGAGGCATACTTGTAGCAAAAGGGGGCAATATTGTTTTTCAAAAATATAAGGGTTCCATAAATTTAGATGGCTTAGATTCTGTAACTGCTAAAACTCCCCTGCATATAGCATCAGTAAGTAAAACATTTACGGCAATGACAATTTTGCAATTACAGCAGCAAAAAAAGCTTGCTATTACTGATAGTGTAAGTAAATATTTTCCACAATTTAATTATAAAGGTATTACCATACAATCATTGCTTACCCATAGAAGTGGCTTGCCAAATTATTTATATTTTATGGATAAGTTGGGCTGGCCAAAAGATAGTATGATACAGAATACTGATGTACTTCAATGGTTAATACAAAAGAAGGATTTGATACAAGATATTGGTGCCCCAAATATAAAATTTACCTATTGCAATACTAACTATGCATTGCTTGCTTTAATTATTGAAAAAGTAACTGGCACTTCATACCCACAATATATACAACAGCATATTTTTGATGCAATTGGTATGAAAAACAGTTTTGTTTACCACAAAGCTGATAAACATGTACGTAGTAAAAGCTTTGATTGGAAGGGCAGAAACATTGCCGATACTAATTTGGATGAAGTATATGGCGATAAAAATATTTATAGTACCGTAGAAGATTTATTGCTGTGGGATAGAGTGCTTAGAGATACAGTTTTTTTAAAACCTAATTTATTGGCATTGGCTTACCAACCATATAGCAACGAAAAACCAGGTATAAAAAACTATGGTTTTGGTTGGCGAATGAACATTTATCCAAATAACAAAAAAATAATATTTCATACCGGTTGGTGGCATGGTAACACAGCTATGTTTATGAGGTTGTTAGATACTGATGTTACAATTATTGCTATTAGTAATCGTTTAGCAAGGCAGGTTTATGCAACCAAATTATTAGTAAATAATTTTGGAAATTATTTTGAAGTAGAAACAGATGATGTTGAAAATACAGCAACTACAATTCCTGAAGTTGTTCCCAATGTTAAAAAGACTAAAAAACAAAAAATAAGTAGCAAGATTATTGATCTGTATAAAAATAAAAAAAGGGAGTAGGAATTAAGTTTTCTACTCCGGTAGTAAAAATTGAATGTATTTTTTTAAAATTCTTTTATAATTTCCCCTTATATAATGGATCAAAATCTACCATCCATTCAATGCCATACTTATCTCTAAACATACCAAAATACGAACCCCAAGGGCTATCAGTAATAGGCATTTCTATTGCTCCACCGGCTGAAAGGCCATTGAATATTTTATCAGCTTCTACTTTACTAGAGGCACTTATAGCTATTTTACTTCTGTTTTCATTTTCGTTTACTTTTCCTAAAATTTCAGGCACATCATTACCCATTAGTACATTGCTTTCACCTATTTGTAAAGCTATATGCATTATTTTATTGGCTTCCTTTTCTGCAACAGGAAATGCTTCATTTGCTAAATCTTTAAAACGAATTATCTTTTTAAACTCTCCACCAAATACTGATTTATAAAATGTAAATGCTTCTTCAGCATTGCCGTTAAAATTTATGTGTGGGTTAATTAGAGGCATGATTTTGTTTTTTTAAAAATTAATTTTATAACTGTAATATAAACTAACTTATTCCATTATAAGTTTATACAGTCCTGACTGTTGAATTGTTTTTATAGTAGTCCTTTTTCCAAATGCTTCATCATGTGGGTTCTTGTTATCAATCCAAGTTGTATAATCAAGAAACCAAATTTTTTTATTGAGAAAAGTTAAATAGCTCTGAATTTTTACAGGGTCACTTTCTTCAAAAGTTATTGGTATTGTTTTATTAATAGATTGAGAATACTGTAATAATTTAATTGCATCGAATACCATTAATTGTAACGAACACTTATTGTATTTTTTTAATAATAATTTGTAATAAAAATTATTTAAGCTATCATAATATTCCTCTCTATACGATAACAACTCTTTACCTTTAAACATAAATGGAGTAAGTAAATTAATTGCACTATCCACATTTTCTAATTCGTTTAAGCATAATGCAGATTTCCAAACAAAAGAAAGGTTTCTTTGATTGCTCCCTCCCGAGCAGAAAATATTTGGACTATAAGTTTTGTGGAGGGTCAAGAAATTCAATGCTTCTTGGAATTCTTTTTTCTTAATTTTTGAATCTGCCAACTTTAGAGAGCTATAATATTTTTCAAATTCTGAATGGCTATTAGTATCCTGTAAACACATTTTATATAAAGAATCAGCCATTGCTTCATTACCTATTTTTTGTTGTACTGAGGCTATGTAATATAAAGCTCTTGAATAATATTTATAGCCAGCGTTAATATAGAGGTAATTATACATTAATAAAGCAGAGTCATATTTTTTATCTTCTTCTAAAAATAAGGCGTTTAGGTATAAACTATCGTGTAAACTATTTTGTGAATAGATTTTTTGTGTAAACAAAAATGCAACTAAAATAAATAAAAGATATTTTTTCATAAGCGTTACATATTACAATATAATATTTCAAATAAATTTATTTCTCTACACCAAATTACCAAAAAAGAAATAACATAATCCAATAGCAGTTATTATACCTACCAAATCAGCCAATAACATAGCGCCAACAGCATACCTTGTATTTTTAACTGCAATGGATCCAAAATATACAGCAATAACATAAAAAGTAGTATCACTACTGCCTTGTAAAATGCAAGCCAAATTTCCTGCAAATGAATCTGGTTTAAATTGCCTCATAGTATCTACCATCATACCCCTTGCAGCACCACCGCTAAAAGGTTTTACTAAAGCTGTTGGTAGCCCATCAACAAACCTTGTATCGGCACCAATTGCTGCAAAAAATGTTTTTATTGCATTTATTATCACATCAAATGTACCACTAGTACGTAGCAGGCTTATGGCTACTAACATACCAACCAAATATGGTATTATTTTTATGGCAGTTTCAAAGCCACCCTTTGCCCCACTAATA
>JANMAV010000094.1:0-10178 GCA_031360055.1 Ferruginibacter sp. | reverse complement strand
TACCATTGATTGATAATGATGGAAATTTAATAGCATCAATCAATGCAAATGGTAACAACTTAGGTGTTACAACACCTTCTTTATATACAACTACTACTTTGCCTTTACGTAGTGGCTCAAGTGGTGGTGCATATATGAATAGAAATATTGCTATATCAGTAGCCACTCAACCAACAACAGCTGTCACAGTTCGTTTGTATTTTAAAAATAATGAAAAGTCTGATTTAGATGCAGCAGTACCTGGGTCTAACAACAGAAATGATTTAGTAATTACCAAAGAAGCTGGAGGTTGTACTGCTGCAATTACAAGCACTGGTATTTTATTGCCACAAGCAAGTAATGGAGCATACGTAACAGATCATTATGTTGATGTATCTGTTTCTGACTTTTCAAATTTCTTTATACATAAAGGAGGAAGTGTTCTCCCAGTATCAGTTGAGTTTTTTAAAGGTGCTAAACAAGCTACGGCTAACTATCTTGATTGGAAAATCAGTTGTACAAGTGCAGCTAGTTTAACTATAACTTTGGAGCGTAGTGCAAATGGTAGATCATTTAGTACAATTCAAAATCAAAGTGTAACAGCAGCTCGTTGTAACCAAGGTTTTGATTATGTAGATGCTTCTCCATTATCAGGTGCTAATTACTATCGTTTAAAAATTACAACTCCTGATGGTGATTTTAGATATAGTAACATAGTTGTACTTTTAAATAACGAAAAAGGCTTCGAATTAATTAGCCTTGCTCCAAACCCAGTAAAATCAACAACTATATTATCACTTACTAGTGCAAAAGCTGGCAAAGTAGATATTACAGTTACTGATAATACAGGTAAAACATTACAAAAACAAACTGTAATGGTAATAGCAGGTAGCAATAATGTAACTATGAACTTTGCTACACTTGCAGCAGGTACATATAACATTACCGCTGTAAATGCTGATGGAGAATTTAAAGCTACACGATTTGTGAAATTTTAATTAACCAAATAATATAAAAAAGTCGCCCTAGTTTCTAGGGCGACTTTTTTTTATGTAAGAATAACGAAAACTGTACATGCCAATTTCAATGTACCTGTATGATAGAGAATATTATATTACTCGTGAAATGTATTGTAAATAATAAAATGTCATATTTCCTTAAGATTGTTAACCATGCTATGTTTAGATATTCTAAGTTCTATCATATTCATACAATAATAATAAACTGAGTATTTTGCTGTATTAACTTAAAAGCCAATAGCACATATTTTGAAATAGCTGTTTAATTTTATGTTTATTAGTAAAGTTTTAAGTAATAAGTACCCCTATTTTAGTATAATTTTTCTTTTAGTAAAGTATAAGAAAAAAATATAGCCATAATGTTAGATTAGTCTAACATTATGGCTATATTTGCATAACAACTAAAAATACAACCTTGTATATAGTAGTTGTTAAAAAGTGTATAATCGGCTTCCATTTTTATGGAGGCCGTTGTTTTATCTTTTAAATAAAATTTTATTTGGGCTTACACCAGGTGCAACACTAAATAAAAATTTCTTTTTACCATCCTTATCAAAGCAGGTAACAGTACCACTGATGGTATAATTTTTTGCATCAGCAATGTATACATCACCATTTTCTTCATTAATGTTTATACCGTATGGTGTAGTTATTACGGTGCCATCTGTTATAAATTCGTTTCGTATTACTGTGTTAGTAACCGTATTGTATAATTTGGCGGTGCCAGCACCACCATAATTATTATAAAAATATGCTACATCATTAAAAATACGTAAGTGAGAATATGCATAGCCACTAAGTGCTGTACTTGTAGTAACGCCTGCAGTACCTACAATTTTTGAAACTGAAGCTGGTATGTTAGTAAAATTGCCATAAGCAGTTACAAAAGCATCGCCAGCGCTATTTACTTCAATTTTGTTAGGATTTACACCAACTTTTATTTTACGTATTTCAGCATCTGTATTAAGATCTATAACTGATACTGTAGAATCAGGTACGGTATTAAACGCACCTGAATTAGCTACATAAATAAAATTATTATTAGCTGCTATACCTTCGGGGTTTGCACCAACAGTAATTGTTTTTATAATAGTTAAAGAAGCTGTATCAATAACACTTACTGTATTATTGTACGAAGTTATATACACTTTACCTCTTGCACCTACTGCATACCGTGGGCTCTTGTTAGTTGTGTTAGGCAGCAAAAAACTAATGTTGCCTATTAAAGTACCATCATTTGCTTTTAATACAGTAATTCTGCCACTTCCGTTTAACACTATGTATAATTTGCTACCATAAATTATCATATCATTTCCATTGTCGCCAAGGCCGGTAGTTACTGTTGGGTTTTGTTGTAAAAAATAATCTCCGGTTACGGTTGTGTTACTATTATTGTAAAAGCTAAGCTTGGTGTTATTGCTATTAAAATTTCCTTCGCTTAGAATGTATTCGCCAACTGCTGGTTTTACAGCTACCACTGTTGCTGTATCATCTTTACCACAGCTTGATAATAAAAGCACTGCTGCAGCTACAGCTAAGACTTGTGTAATGTTGTTTTTTTTCATTTTTTGTTTTGATTATTTATGTATTGTTAAGAGATATTTTATACTGTAGTTAAACCTAGGCAAGGGATAATATTTTACAATTTCGTATTGGGTATTAAAAACATTATTGGCACTAAAAATTATTTTTTGTTCTATATTATTCTTTTGTAAAAAATTATATGCCACACTGCAATCACTACTGGTAAATGGGGCTAAAAAATTATCTGGGTTCGGTTCGCCAATTCGGTACCTATTACTGGCGTATAAAAAGCTATATGTAATTATTAATTTTTTATAAATTACCTGTAAAGTGCCGCTGCCACTATGTTTTGGAGTGTAAGCTATTTGTGTTTTGTATAGTGGTGATGTTGCGTCAGTATAATCTTTTGATTGTTGATAACTATAGTTTACATCAATATTAAATATTGATAAATTGTTGTGTTCAATTTGAGTATGTACTGCTACATCAACCCCTTTTATGTTTACTTTACCAATATTAATGGCTGTAAATTGAAATAGATTTTGCCTAGGTACAGCTACTATTTTATCGGTAACTGTATTGTAATATGCATCTGCTGTAATACTTATTTCTTTTAAAAATGATACATTGGTTTTGTAATATGTAACTCCTACATTATATTGTTTTGCATATTCAGGCTTAAGTAATAGGTTGCCAAAGTTGGTGTAGTACACATCATTAAAAGAGGGTATTCTAAATATATTTTTATAAAAAGCCCTAACATTTAATTGACTATTAAAAATTTGCTTTGTAATTGCAGAGATAGTGGGGGATAGGGCAAAATAATTTTTGGGTGCAGTACCATTTTCTACTTTTTGTACAATGGAGGTAAATAGTAAATTACCCTGTATGTCATTTTTTTTATGGCTGTATTTTGTTGTGAGGTTACTAAGAAAATGGTAACGGGTTGGGTTTGCAAATCCTACATTAAACACATCGCCTCTAACTAATTTATTTTTATTGGCATCAGTTGCAAAACTAGCTGTAAATTTTTTACTTAAAATGCGTTTATATGCAAATGAGCTGTAAAATTCTTTTTGTATAAATTCATTTTCTAACTTACCTGCACTGTTTTGAAAACTAGGATCTACATAATATACTCTATCAGCATTGTATTTTACTAGTAAAACAAACTCATCTTTGTGTTGTAAAGTATGTTGCCATTTGGTCTGTATAAAAAAATTTCTATCATTTAGCCTTTGTTTGGTAGAGCTGTTGAATAAAATTATGGCATTAGGCAACCCTCTTTTGCTATTATAATAATAAGTTTTACATAAAAGTTTATTGCTGTCATTTTTATAAAAACCTGCATCGTACTCTAATTTACTTGCTTTAATATCACTATTAATTCTGTACGCAATAGCAGCTTGGTTTTCATAGCTTTTAAAACCATAATTTCCATCTGCCTGCAGGTAGGATGCTAAAAGGCTTGTTTTAAAAATATTTCCTATACGCTTACTGGCATAAAAGCTACCATCATAAAAGCCAAATGAAGCTTTTTTTAAACTGGCTTGAATACTTGTTTTAAAATTAGTATCAAATTGATTAGAAGTTGTTTTTAGTGCCAATACACTTGCAGCAGCATAAGCTTTTGCTGGGCTTAGCATATCTGATGGACTGCCGTTTTGCAAGGTAATTTGGTAAATATTATCTAATGATAATTTGCCTAAATCAATTTGACCGCTTTGAGCATCGTTTAATGCAACTCCATCATACAAAACAATAGTGTGGTTTGCACCTAAGCTACGGACAGATACAGTTTTAAAGCCACCAATACCACCATAATCCTTAACTACTACTCCAGCAAAATGTTTTACAGCATCTGCTACACTTTGGTTGCTACCATTTATTAGTTGTATTAAACTTAATGTTTGAGTGGGGTTTGTATTTGAAACGGTATTGTTTTTTTTGCCAATTACCAATACAGCTTGCATGGTATCATGCACTTGTGCTAGCATTGTACCTGGAACAATGAGTGTAATATATATGGTAAAAATAAATTTCAATAGCCTGTTTTAGTAACAGCTATCAAATAAAAGACATTTGCAAATGCAGCAATACAGTAGCACCTACAAGCCTTTCACCCGAAAGCTATAGTTTAATTACTAAACTTGGCAGGTTTTCTGGCTTGTTGTTTACAAAGTAACCTTCCCGTTTATTAAACAGTGGTTTGATGATACTTTGTACATTTTTTGATGCATAATGCAAAAACAACTTTACAGCTACGGGGATAGCTCCTGAATTAAACAGGATTCCCTTTTAATTACCATAAAATATGGTAAACCATTTTTAGAGCAACAAATGTAGTAGATTTTTTTGTAGAGTTGTATTAATTTAATTCAACTGACCGGTTAAGTAAGTTTCAATCATATTACAAGGTATCAAAAACGGTTTTTCAACTATATCAATATTAAGGCTTTGGCCTTGTACAGTGTAAGTTCCTTTTATGGTGTTTCCAAAAATAGTCACATCAAAATGGCCTTCCGTTTCATTTCCATTAAATGAACCATTTTGAGATTCGATAGTTTTTTTAGCTTTAGCTAAAATTTCATCAGCAGGTTTTGCAAAAGCAATTGTAAAATTACAAGCAGCCATTATATTATTTTTTTATGAGAAAAGCCATTTCTTTTATGAAATGGCTTTTAAATATTATTTAAATAAAGGTAGTAATTAATTTCCTACTCTACCATCTCTTCTATCTTTAGATCTACCAATGATATAACCACCGGCTGCACCAACTACACCACCAATAATTGCACCTTTACCTTTCTTTTTACTTACGGCTGCACCTACAACAGCACCACCAACACCACCAATAACAGTACCTTTAGCAGCTTTACTCCAACCTCTTTTTCTTGTACTAGTAGTTGAGCTAGAAGTACCACTGCCCGAATTGCTACTTGTTGACGTATTTGTACTACTACCATTATTTGAACTACTTGTTCTTCTCGTTGTAGAAGTGCTTCTACTTGTAGTATTTCTATTTGGTACTGCTGCAACTACTGCAGGTGTTACAGGAACAGTAGCTTTTGCTACCCCAGTATCACTCAAATAGCTACTATTTGCTTTTGAGGTATCTGTCATAATTACAATGTTTTTATTTGCATCCTCACTATCTTTATTTCTGTTACAAGCTGATAAAGTAGCTATAGATAACGCAATAAGTAATAACTTTTTCATAATAATTTGTTTGTTTGTCTTTCATATAACAAAACTGTGCCAAACTCTTATTTTAAATTAAAAATTTTGATTTTGTACATATAACATTCCTAATTTTAACTATAATTGAATAACTCTACAATATATAAGAACTTTATAAATGATAGATATTTTGCAGAAGGTATCCGGATGACAGTAGGTATAGTTTTACCTGCTTTTATACTTAGTTACTTTAATATGTTGGATACAGGTATTATCCTATCCACAGGTGCCCTTTGCGTAAGTGTTACTGATAGTGCAGGCCCTGTGAAGCATAGGGCTAATGGAATGTTTTTTTGTTTAGTAATTATTATACTTGCATCAATTGCTACAAATATATTCTTACCAAATAAAATTTTACTATGCGGTTTTATTGTTTTAATGGGTTTTGTATGCTCTATGTTAAATGTGTATAATGCTAGAGTTTCATCTGTAGGTTTATCTGGTCTTTTAATAATGGTTTTAAGTATGCAAACGCCATTACATGGTTCACAAATTTTGTTGCATACTTTGTATTTAGTAATTGGAGGGGGATGGTATTTTAGTTTTAGTTTATTGTTATACACACTTAAACCCTATAAAATTATTCAGCAATTATTAGCAGATTTTATTTTTGCAGTTGCAAATTATTTGCATACTAGATCAACTTTTTACGAGGATGATCCAGATTATGATACTACATACTCTTCTTTACTAAAACAACAAGTTTCCATACAAAATCAACAACTTTCATTAACTGAAATGTTATTTAAAACGAGGGCAATTACAAAAAATTCCACAACTGCAGGTCGATCTTTTTTAAAAATATATATTGATGTGGCTGATTTATTTGAAAGTATAATGGCTACTTACCAACAATATGAAGTATTGCATAAGAGCTTTGATGAAACTGGTATATTGTCACATTTTAGAAATCATTTAAATTTTTTATCTAATGAATTAATAGATATTGGAACTGCCGTAAAAATTGGAGAATTTTCTAAACCTAGCCATAACAATATAGAAAACATTGCCGAAATAAAAATAAAATTTGAAGAGCTAAGAACAAATTTTTTAACTGAAAATAATGTAACAGATTTTATAAGCCTAGGAAGGATTTTAGAAAACATACTATTGCTAACTGAAAAAATAAACAGCTTGCATTATTACACCCACTTTAGAAAAAATAAAAAAATAACTAATATTGATGAGGCTGAGTTTAAAAATTTTAATGAGCCACAAGTTTTAGATGCCTCACTTTTTATAAATAATTTAAATTTATCATCTCATATTTTTAGACATTCACTCCGAGTAAGTGTATCGCTATTTATAGGATTTTTAGTTTCTCTGCTTTTTAATATTGGCCATAGTTATTGGATTTTGCTAACTATCATTGTAATTTTAAAGCCAGCTTATAGCCTTACTAAAGTAAGAAATAAAGATAGGTTAATAGGAACTGTACTTGGATTAATATTAGGTGTAGGATTATTGTTTTTAATAAAAAGCAATATCACTTTATTAATAATCATGATATTTTTTATGATTGGCTGTTACATGTATATAAGAACAAATTATTTTGTAAGTGTATTGCTAATGACGCCATATTTAGTAATTTTCTTTCACTTAATATATCCAGGGGATATAACTTCCTTACTAACTGATAGGCTTATAGATACCGCCATAGGTTCTGCAATTGCATTTATTGTAAGCTTATTTTTTATACCCAATTGGGAACATTCAACCATTAAAAATTTTATGGCTGTGTTGATACAAAAGCAACTTAATTATTATACATTACTCAGCTCAAGTTTTTCAATAAATACACAATCCAAAGAGAATTTAAAGAAAGGTAGGCAGCAATTATTAACAGCTCTAGCAAATGTGTCAGATGCTTTCAATAGAATGCTATCAGAGCCAAAAAGGTTTCAAAAAAATAAAGAGAATGTGTATCAATTTTTAGTACTGAATCACATTTTAACTTCTCATTTATCAGCATTAGCATTTTATTCAAAATCTCCCAAGGTTGAAAAACAAATCTCTAATTTAGATGCTGTAATTACCCAAACAATTGGTAAACTTAAAGCTGCAAATGCAGTATTGGTACAGCATATAAATACTAATGATGTAGTTGATATTACGGTACTGCAAAACTTACAAGCAGAGACAAATTTATTGCTACAAAAAAGAAAATTAGAGTTGGGGAAAGGCAATTTAGAAACAGACACTAAACAAAAATTAATTGCTTTAAAATCAGTAATAGATCAGTTTGGTTTTATATATAATTTAAGTAATGATATTTTAAAAAATGTACATTTTATAGAGCATGATCAGGAAAAACTTGCTTAATGTAATAAGCTAATTATTGTAAATTTATACCAATTAACAAACAGGCTATACATACCAAAATAAGTATTAATAAAAGAGGGGTTATAAATTTGAGCCATGCTTTAATACTAACATTTACAATGGCTAATGAAGGAAGTATTAACCCTGTTGGGGTTATAAAACCCATAATACCCATTCCAAATAAATAAGCATTTACTATTTCTCTACCAGGCACATGTACAAGCATTGCTAAGCTTCCCATTATAGGCATAGTAAGTACGGCCATGCCTGATGAGGAACTTATAAATAGTGTGAATACAATAAATAATAAAAATATTGAAATGATAAATAACCATGCAGGCATAGTACTTACTGCTTGTGCAGCATAAAACACTATAGTATCACTTATATTTCCTTGGTTAAGCATTATGGTAACACCTCTTGCCACACCTACAATAAATGCCACACTCAATAGTGCTTCTGCACCTTTTACAAACTCTGTAATAAATGTTTTTTCATTTATTTTATTAATAATGGCTACTAAAACAGCTGCCACAATAAATAATGTGCTCATTTCTAATAACCACCAATTAAGCCATATTACACCAACTATCATGGTTAAAAATGTGGCTAAAAAAATTAAGAGTTGTGCAATTGCTTTATTAGATAATATTTGATAATTAGTATCATTATTGGTTGCTAATATATTGTTTTGATCTGCCTTTGTTTCCAAATATGCATAAGATGAACTGGGATTTTGCTTAACTTTTTTTGCGTATTTAACAATATACCAAATTGTAATTATTGTAGTTAAGGCAAACATTATTAGCCTTTCAGTAATTCCATCTTTCCAATTTATACCAGCAGCATTACTAGCAATAATACTACTAAAAGGATTGCTAAAACTAGCTAAAGTTCCTAATTGAGTGCCACCAAAAATTACAGCAACTGGTACTATTAAATCGTATCCTGCTTTTAAAAAAATAGGTACCAATACAGCATAAAATACTAAAGCTTCCTCAGCCATGCCATATGATGCACCAGCAAAAGAAAATAAAAATGTAAGTACAACAATTAACCAAGTTTCTTGCCCATTCATTTTATTTGATAATGATGCCAACCCTTGTTCCATTGCGCCTGTTAGGCTAAAAATTTGCATAAATGAACCAATTACTAGTATAAAAAATATGATATCTACTGAATCATAAATACCTTTTAATGGTGCTTGTATAATTTCTAGTATACCTTGCTTATTAGCTGCTATTTTTTTATATGTACCTGGTATGGATATTGGTTTTTTTATGTCTCCATTTTCAAATTTTTCTATATTTATTTGTAAATGTAAACTGTCTAAAACGGCTTGTGTAAAAGCTAATGATTTAGTAGTATCTGTTGTAGTTAGAGTAAAGTTTTTATTTTTATTATTTGCTAATGTGTTGTATTTACCTGCAGGTACTAACCATGTGCAAAAGGCTGCAATAATAATAACAATCATTAAAATGGTAATAGGAGATGGTAGTTTTATTTTAGCCATGAAAGATATTTTAATATTATAAATATACAATAATAAATAAGTTTGTATTTTCAACAAATACAAATAATGTTGTTAATAAGAGTTATTAAAAATTTTAATGAAAACAGCTACAGTTAAGCAGCTTAAAATTGCTTTAGAATCATTGCCAAATAATGAATTATTGCAAATTTGCTTAAGACTTACAAAATTTAAAAAAGAAAATAAAGAGCTGCTTACGTATATGTTATTTGAAGCTGAAAGTGAGGCCGGGTATGTAATTAGTGTACAAAATACCTTATCCGAATTATTTGAAACAGTTAATCTAAAACATTTTTATTTTGCAAAAAAAACTGTACGCAAAATTGTACGTATTGCTACAAAATTCATAAAATATAGTAATGAAAATAGTACTGAGCCTGATATTTTAATTTTTATTTGTAACAAAATGATAGAGAACAAAGTTGTATCTAAGTACAATACAGGATTACATACCTTGTATTTCTCTTTAATAAAAAAAATAAAAAAAGCAGTAATTATTATGCATGAAGATGAACAGTATGATTACTTGCAGGCAATAGAAAGAATTGATGTAAAATTTTAAA
>JANMAV010000063.1:0-1565 GCA_031360055.1 Ferruginibacter sp. | reverse complement strand
AGTTATTAAATTATAAAAGTGTTTGGTAGTAAAGAAAAACCATATACAAAAAATATTTCTGTATTCACAAATCGAAATAAAAAATGAGTTGAAAATCAACGCTAACATTTCAATAAACACAATCCGATTTACAAAAATTACCTTCCAAAATCATCTCCAAATTCATCAGCATATTTTTCATACTTTTTAATTAGGGAAATATTTTTTTTCTCTAACTCGGTGAGGTATTTAGTAACATCAGTAGTGTTTGGAATGTACCATGGTTCAGTTTCAAACTGCTGCCTAAACTCAGGTTTTTTAAAGCAATAGCCATGCCTTGCAAAAATGGTATTTCTAATATCTTGAAGTTCTAGTTTAGATAAATTTTCTACATCTGCTTCTTTTAATAACCTTGTACTAGCTTCAGTAAATTGGCCAACTGTAGGGTTGTAAGTAAATGAAAGCCTTTGCAAAGAAAATACCTTTTGGCCTTCATGTGCATTTTGCTGATAGGGTTTCCAGGTACCCGAAAGTGCAGTAGGTTTAGTATTATCTAAGGTCATAGTAAAGATTCCATCATATTTATTATCGCCTGGCTCTTTTGCTATTATTTTATAAACTGCATTTGTAATGGTATATGTGCCCACAAAAGGCCTGTCATTACCGCCTACAATACTTGTGCCTTGTATGCTATCGTTACTATTTTTTGTAATAAGTATTGTTATTTTGTTATCGCCAAATGGGCCAACAAATGAACCTATAATACCAACTGAATCAGGTACAACCGTATCAACATTTTTTACAGTTGTATTGGTACTGGTTGTTTCAGTTTTACCAGCATTATTTTGGGTACATGCAGCAAAGGCAATAGCTATTAAAATGAATAAAAAAATTTTCATATTTACTTTATTTTAGACTTGTTGAACCTATTAATATTTAATGTAATTTACAATAATGCCTTTTACCATCAAAAACATATTGCTTAGTATTTGTATGGTAGGATTGGCATATTTTTCGTTTTTAATGCTCCGTATTATTTACATATACATTCCATTAAAACCAGATGTGGCTTTTTTGCAATTAAAACAAGCATACATAACAATACCCCATTGGCGTATTGCATTTTACACTCATGTTTTTACCAGCATTTTTGTATTATTAGCTGGGTTTATACAATTTAATGCCAGTATATTAAAAAATAAACCAAGGCTACATAGGGCTATTGGGTTTAGTTATGTAATAAATATTTTATTGGTAACTGGCCCAGCAAGTTTATTAATGAGTTTTTATGCAAATGCTGGCATATACAGCCGTGTAGCATTTATATTGCTAGCTATTTTGTGGATGTTATTTACTGCACTTGCTTTATATTATGCAATTAAAAAAAACTTTGTATTACATAAAGCATTTATGATAAGAAGTTATGCTTTAACATTATCAGCCATTAGTTTGCGATTGTTTAAAATGGGTTTTGTAGCCTTTACTGATATAGCTCCGCTTGATAGATATAGGCTTATAGCATGGCTTGGGTGGGTAGTAAATTTGTGTATAGCTGAGTATATTATCTACCATAAAAAATTAAGATA
>JANMAV010000062.1:0-16902 GCA_031360055.1 Ferruginibacter sp. | reverse complement strand
AATCTTACAAAGATTATTTTTTTGCTGAAAAAAAGTTGCTTTTAAACGTTAACCAGTCTGTTGAAAAATAAATTTTGTACATTAAAATCATTTCATATCTTTATATAGTTGTTTAAACAACTATATGCCCAACAACCAATTTAAACGAGGAGAATTATACAGTTTTATAACTGGCAAAGCAAGTACTGCTATTGCCCGACGTTTGCAAAAAAACTTTAAACTGTATGGTGTAGATATTACTATAGAGCAGTGGAGTGTGTTGTATCATTTATGGAAAGAAGATGGGCTAAGCCAACAGCAACTTTGCGATGCCACTTTTAGAGATAAGCCAAGTATAACCCGATTGGTTGATAACTTAGAAAGATTGGGATTAGTAAAACGAACTTCTAGCAAAGACGATAGGCGTATAAATAAAATTTGTTTAACTGAAAAAGCTCAGCAATTACAAGAACAAAGTATGGAAGTGGCCAACCAAACTTTAAATGAAGCACTTGTAGGCGTAACAAATGGGCAAATAGAAATTGCAAAAGAAGTGTTGCAAATGGTGTATGAAAATTTGAGTTGAAGGACAGTTGAAAGCATCGCTTTATTTATAGGCTTTTGCCCTACCGTTGTTTCTTCGTTACCATTGTTTCGTTCCCGAGAGGTCGGAACAAGTAGTGTGAAACAAACAAACATATATAATAAACAATTAAAATAATAACACAATGAGTACTACTATTAGCACAAATGCATTAAAAGGTGGTGAATGGCTTATAAAAGATAGCAATGCTTTTGAAACCTTTATACCCGAAGATTTTAACGAAGAGCAACTGATGGTTAAGGATATGTGTCTGCAATTTTTAGATACAGAAGTAATGCCCGTTATTGATAGAATTGATAAGCTAGAACCCGGCCTTATGCCAGGTTTGATGGAAAAAGCTGGTGAGCAAGGGCTTTTAGGTGCATCCATACCAGAAGAGCTTGGTGGCCTTGGCAAAGATTTTATTACCTCTACTTTAGTAAACGAAGGTTTAGGTGGTGGCTACTCATTTAGTGTGGCTATAGCTGCACATACAGGCATTGGCACCTTACCAATTTTGTACTTTGGTACAGAAGCTCAAAAACAAAAATTTATACCAAAGTTAGCTAGTGGAGAGTGGAAGGGCAGCTACGGCCTTACTGAGCCAAATAGCGGTAGCGATGCACTAAGTGCTAAAACCACCGCAGTACTTGATGCTGATGGCAAAAACTATATTTTAAATGGTCAAAAATGTTGGATTACTAACGGTGGCTTTGCTGATGTGTATACCGTATTTGCCAAGATAGATGGAGAACAGTTTACAGCCTTTATTGTAGAAAGAGGTATGGAAGGTTTTACCCTTGGTGCTGAAGAACATAAAATGGGTATCAAAGGTTCATCTACAGTACAGTTGTATTTTCAAGATTGTAAAGTACCGGTTGAAAACCTTTTAGGCGAAGCCGGAAAAGGACATATCATTGCCTTTAATATTTTAAATATTGGTAGGTTAAAATTATGTGCTGCTACACTTGGTGGTGCTAAAAAAGCGCTTGATGCCACAGTTGAATATGCTAATACTAGAGAGCAATTTAAAACTGCTATTGCCAATTTTGGCGCTATTAAATATAAATTAGCCCAAAGTGCTACCCGTATTTGGGTTAGCGAAAGTGCTTTATACCGTACTAGCAAATGGATAGATGATAAAGAAACAGATATGCTTGCTGCTGGTAAAAGCTACGCTGAGGCTCATTTAGGAGCAGCCGAGGAGTTTGCCATTGAGTGTGCCATGCTTAAGGTAGATGGTAGTGAAGTACTTGATTATATTGTAGATGAAGGCGTACAAATACATGGTGGTAACGGCTTTAGCGATGAGTACATGATAAGCCGTGCCTATAGAGATAGCCGTATAAACCGTATTTACGAAGGCACGAACGAAATAAATCGTTTGCTTACGGTAGATATGATGCTTAAACGTGCCATGAAAGGAAAGTTAGATTTAATGGGCCCTGCCATGGCAGTAAGCAAAGAATTGATGAGCATACCAGATTTTGGAGGCGATGATGAAGGTGCATTTGCAGTAGAGAAAAAAACCATTTTGCAAATGAAAAAGTGCATACTTATGGTAGCCGGTGCAGCTGTACAAAAGCTAATGATGAGCCTTAGTGCTGAGCAAGAAATATTGATGAACATTGCTGATATGGCTATAGCTACTTTTCATGCAGAAAGTGCATTGCTTAGGGTTATAAAGATAGCCGATAAGCAAGATGCTGCTATACAAACTGATATGATGCAAGTTTACCTGAATGATGCTGTAGATGTGGTAAATAAAGCTGGTAAAGAAGCTATCAACGCTTTTGCCGATGGCGATGAACAAAGAATGATGTTATTAGGTTTGAAGCGTTTTACAAAAACTGCTCCGTACAATAGCAAAGCCGCTAGGCGTCGAATTGCTGATAAATTAATTGCTGATAATAAATACGCTTTGTAAAATTTTAATTGTTTGTTTTTTTGATTGATTGATTGATTAACTAGGTTGTTTTCAGATAGCTGAGCAACCTTTTTTTATTGATATGGAATAGAGGAACACTGATTGATATGATTGTAGTTGATTAATAAGATAAATATTTTACCAATGGCATGAATAATTTAGTTCAATTTTAGAGTATCAGCTGAGCCTATCAAAGGCGGTATAATTGCTCAAAGCACCTGTTTCTCAGCGTAGGTTCCTAGGTTGGGAGTTATCAAAATATAACACTAAAATACTTTTCAACTATATGTAAACTCTATAAAAATTATTGTAAACAACTTTACATCAAAACATGTCTCGAAGTTTACTAAAAGCTGTTATTGGGTTTCTGAGAAACGAAGCTTGACTAAACTAAATAAATAAGGAATTGCCAACAACTCCTTACCATCAGCAAACTCCCAAATTGATACTTCACTTAATTTTCATACTCCCAAACCTTATAATTACATTTGCCAAATTATGACTGATAAGATAATTATACTCGATTTTGGATCACAATATACCCAACTGATAGCCCGAGTTGTAAGAGAAGCAAATGTGTACTGTGAAATTATTCCGTTTCAAAATCATATTGAGTTTAACAATCAACTAAAGGGGGTAATTTTATCTGGCTCTCCTTGCAGTGTAAACCAACATGATGCTCCAAAGGTAGATGTAGCAAGTATTGCAGCAAAAGTACCAGTATTAGGCATTTGTTATGGTGCCCAACTTACTGCTGCTCTTTACAATGGTGTTGTAGCCAAAAGTAATAAGAGAGAATATGGCAGGGCAACCCTAAACATTGTGCAACAAAGCCCACTAACTGAGGGTGTGCAAACAAACACACAAGTGTGGATGAGCCATAGCGATACTATTAAACAATTACCAGATGGTTTCACCCTTTTAGGCAATACCGACAGCATTCCCGTGGCTGCATTTATGCAAAATGCCCAGCAAAATGAACATCCAATATATGGCTTGCAATTTCACCCTGAGGTGTATCATTCTACCGAAGGTAAAACCATTATACATAATTTTTTAACAACAATTTGTGGTTGCAAAAAAGATTGGACTGCAGCTCATTTTATAACCGAAACCGTAGCTAGTCTTAAATCACAATTGGGCAATAGCAAAGTGGTAATGGGCCTTAGCGGCGGTGTAGATAGTACAGTAGCTGCAACGTTATTACACAAAGCAATTGGCGAAAACCTATATGGTATTTTTGTAAATAATGGCGTACTTCGTAAAAATGAGTTTGAAGAAGTGCTGGCCATATATAAAGAGCTTGGACTAAATGTAAAAGGAGTAGATGCATCTACCCTATTTTATAACAATTTAGCCGGCAAAACTGACCCTGAAGAAAAACGTAAAGCTATAGGTAGCAGCTTTATAGACGTATTTGATGCCGAAGCAAAATTGCTCACCGGCATTACCCATCTCGGCCAGGGTACCATTTATCCTGATGTTATTGAAAGTGCAGCTGTGAATGGATTAGCGGTTACCATAAAAAGTCATCATAATGTTGGTGGCCTACCTGCAAAAATGAATTTAAAAATAATTGAACCTTTAAGAGCTTTATTTAAAGATGAAGTACGCAAAATTGGTGCTGAGTTAGGCATACCTGCTACTATGTTAGGTAGGCATCCTTTCCCGGGGCCTGGTTTAGGAATTAGAATTTTAGGAGAGGTTACTGCAGAAAAGGTACAGTTATTGCAAGAGGCAGATGCTATTTATACAAACCTGTTAAAAAAACATACCTTGTATGATAGTATTTGGCAGGCTGGCACTATTTTATTACCAGTAAAAACGGTTGGAGTTATGGGTGATGAACGTACGTATGAGTTCACCATTGCCTTACGTGCCGTAACATCAGTAGATGGCATGACGGCCGATTGGGCACATTTGCCCTACGATTTTTTAAGTGAAGTGAGTAATGAAATAATTAACAATGTAAAAGGTATAAACAGAGTAGTGTATGATATTAGCAGCAAACCGCCTGCTACCATTGAATGGGAGTAAATTTTTGAAAATAATAAAAATCTATTTGCAATGTTACTCATCTATTTCCCCTAATAAACAAACAACCCTAACCAACATAAAACAGTAAAACACATGGTGGTTTTACTAAAATACATACCATGAAGAAGAAGTTGATTTTTTGTATTTGCTGCATTTTATTTTGCGCCACTATAACATTTGCACAAACTGATGTTACAGTAAACAAAGTGTATAAAGTAGGTATTTTTGCTCCGCTATATTTAGATTCAGCTTTTACAGGTACGTACTATAAATATGGTAAAACTTTTCCAAAATTTGCACAGCCTGGGTTTGATTTTGTACAAGGTGCATTAATAGCCTTAGATAGTATGCCTTTACCAAATGGCAACGTGCAGGCCCATGTTTATGATAGCAAGGCTTATGTGCAAAATATACAATGGCTTATTGGTAATAATAAATTAGATAGTGTAGATATTATTATTGGCTCAGTAAAAGATGCTGATTATACTCAACTAGCAAGCTTTGCCAAGCAAAAAAACATTCCATTTATATCTGCCACATCTCCAAGTGATGGTGGGGTTACCAACAACCCTTTTGTGGTAATTTTAAATGCCACTTTGCGTACACACTGCGAAGGTATTTTTAGTTATTTACTAAATACACATGGTACAGATAAAATATATTTATGCCGTAAAAAAGGTGGGCAGGAAGATAAAATGGCTGAGTATTTTAGAAGCTTTAATGAGGCAAATGGAAAACCACTATTAACTATTGAAACAATTAATATTGATGGAGATTATGGTGTAATTAAAAATAAGTTAGATAGTAACCGTACTTCTGTTTTTATAGGGGCTAGCTTATCAGAAGATTTTGCAAATGCACTAGCCACAACATGTAACGATTTAAGAACCACCTACCCTATGGAGTTAATTGGTATGCCTAATTGGGAATCGTTTGCTGGATTAAAAAAATCAATAATTAAAGATTTACCAATTTTATATACAGCATCATTTTACAACGCCAAATTAGATAAGTTTAGCAAAAGTATAAAACTAGCTTACAGCAAAAAATTTAAGTCAATCCCAAATGATTTAACCTACAAAGGATTTGAATCAGTTTTTATATTTAGTAGATTGCTAACTCGTTACCCTAACGATATGATGAGCCATTTAAATGAATATGCTTACAGAGTATTTACTGAGTATAAATTTAAACCAACCTTTCTCCATAAAAATCAACAAAATGTACCTGATTATTTTGAAAATAAACAAGTGTATCTTTTTAAAATACTAAATGGTAAGGTTAGTAAATTGTAAAATAAATTTCATCATCTAACGTAATACTTCCACCAAAGGCTTACCCACAGTACCATTAGGCATTTGTATATGTAGCATGGCTGCAATTGTAGGTGCAATATCAGTCATATAAGTAGCGGTATAATTTACACCATGGGGTATACCAGCGCCATACCAAAGTAGAGGTATATGAGCATCGTATGCATACCCAACACCATGGTCTGTACCATTTGTAAACCCATCTAAATATTGGGCCTTACCTATAATTTGTATATCACCACTACGTTTGAAAAAGTATCCATTTAATAGTTTTTGTTTTTGAAAATCATTCAATAATAAATTAGAAAAGTTACTATAGCTACATGCAGTTACTATATCAGGTTTAGTAAGCAGTATTTGCACTGCATAATCAGTAACAATTTGCAACGTTAGTTTTGCTGAATCTAACACCTTTTTATCAATGTAAAATTGATATTCAACATAGGCTTTAATTAAATTTTTCACCCCAAATTTTTGTTGCATTGCAGTATTTAATTCAGCTTTTAATTTTTGGCCTTGCACACTACCTCCTGGTAAATGCTGCTGGTTCATAAAATCTGGGCTTTGCGGTGCACCATGATCTGCTGATAGAAAAACAACATAATTATTAACTCCAATTTCTGTATCCAGTTTTTGTAAGAAATCCTCAATATCCTTGTCCAGCCTGAGGTAGGTATCTTCCACCTCTGGTGACTGGGGGCCGTATCTATGGCCAATATAATCTGTTGATGATAGACTAATGCAAAGCATATCTGTTTGGCCACTTTTACCAAGCCTTTCATTTACCAATAAAGCATTTGCAAAAGCAAAAGTTATGGTATTGCCAAATGGCGATGTACGTAAGCCAATATAATTTTTTTTATTATTGGTACTAAACCCATGAGGAAAAACTGCATTATTTTCTTTATTACCGGCTCTGGCATAAGGAGCATTATTTATAACACTTTCTGTATAGGTTTGTTGGTTATATAGAGTTGTCCAACCATTTTTTACATATTCATCAGCCAGTGGCAAAGCATTAAAATTATTTACCCAAGCAGGTAAGCTGGGCATATAATAGGTACTGGTTATAAAATTACCGGTACTATCATCATACCAGTAAGCTGCATTTGCACTATGGCCTGCAGGTAGTATAGCTCCTCTATCTTTTAAGGCCACTCCAAATACTCTACTCTTAAAATTGGTGGCTAATCGTAACTCATCACCAATAGTTGTAGTAAACATATTACGTGGGCTCATTTGCCCCTGTGGCGATTTACTACCTACGGTTTGCACTGTTTTATCTTGTGTGCAATACATATATGAGCCAGTACTTTGCTCTATCCAATCATTACCAACAATACCATTTATTGCTGGTATAGAACCTGAGTAAATGCATGCATGCCCAGCAGCAGTTACAGTTGGCGTATAAGGTATCATTGTATTTTGGTAAGCATAGCCCTTGTTAAGTAAGCGATTAAAACCAGCTTTACCATAGCGGCTTTGGTAACGGTACAAATAATCCCATCTCATTTGGTCTACAACCAAACCAACAATTAGTTTTGGTCTTTTTATACCATTATTAGTGTTAATATTATTTTGTGCAATGCATTGAGTTTGAAATAGGGTAATAAAAACTAGGGCAAATAATAGCTTACAATTCATTTATGTAATTTTGAACGAAGTTAAAAAAGCTACATAAAAGTTTAGGTTATATTTATAATAATTAACTTTGCAACACTTAAAAAAAATTACATAGTATGGTAGATGTTTTTGAAAAGTTAGTGAAAGATGGTGGGCCTATTGGCCAACACATGGATAGGGCACATGGATATTTTGCTTTCCCAAAGTTGGAGGGTGAGCTTGGCCCACGTATGAATTTTAGAGGTAAAGAAGTAATAGTGTGGAGTTTAAATAACTATTTAGGCTTAGTAAACCACCCCACTGTTCGTAAAATTGATACTGAAGCTGCTGCTACATATGGTATGGGTAACCCAATGGGAGCCCGTATGATGAGTGGAAATACAGCCAAGCATGAAGAGTTAGAAAAAGTTATTAGCAAATTTGTAAGTAGAGAAGATACTATGTTATTAAACTTTGGCTACCAAGGTATAATGAGTTGTATAGATGCATTGGTAAGCCGTAGAGATGTAATTGTATATGATGCTGAAGCTCATGCTTGTATAATGGATGGTATTCGTTTACACATTGGCCAAACGTATGCTTTTAAACATAATGATATTGCTGATTGTGAAAAACAGTTGGTAAGAGCTCAAAAAATTGCAGAAAAAAATGGTGGCGGTATTTTAGTAATTACGGAAGGTGTATTTGGTATGGATGGTGAGCAAGGTATTTTAAAAGAAATTGTTGCACTAAAAAAACAATATGGCTTTAGAATTTTAATTGATGATGCTCATGGCTTTGGTTATATGGGTGCTACAGGTGCCGGTGCAGATGAAGCTCAAGGCGTACAAGAAGATATTGATTTGTATTTTAGTACGTTCGTAAAAAGCATGGGTAGTATTGGTGCATTTATAAGTGGCCCAAAAGCGGTTCTTAAATATTTAAGATACAACACCCGTAGCCAAATATTTGCAAAGAGCTTACCATTATTAATTGTAGAAGGTATGCTTACCCGTATGCAAATGGTTATTACTATGCCAGAGTTGCGTAAAAAATTATGGGATAATGTGGAGCGTTTACAAACTGGCCTTAAACAAAAAGGGTTTGATATTGGAGATACTAATAGCCCCGTTACCCCTATTTATATGAAGGGAGATGTGCCAGAAGCTACACAAATGGTGATGGATTTAAGAGAAAATTACGGTATATTTTGTAGTATAGTAGTGTACCCAGTTATACCTAAAGGTGATATTATTTATCGTTTAATACCTACAGCATCTCACAGTTTTGAAGAGGTAGACATTACTTTAAAAGCATTTGAAGAAACTAAGAAAAAATTAGATGCCGGCCATTATAAAGCTGCTGATATACCAGATATGGCAGATGCTGCAGTATAGTAATACGTACTAACGTTTTTCATTGGGTTTGAGAACAAGCAGCAACAAAACATTTTATTGAAGAAGACATCTTTTAAAAAGCTGTCTTCTTTTTTGTTATTTGTGAGTATTGAGGTAAACAGTCAAATTACAAAAAATGCCACTCTTATACAGTGGCATTTTTATTTAATTAGTTTTTTATTATCGTAAGTCCACTACTTCTACACCAGGATATTTTTTAGCATCAAATACAAATGTAGCATCAGGTATGTTGCCATTAGGCGTTATGGCTGTTGTACTGTAGGTGTATTTATTACCTGTTTTTTCAAATAACTTGGTTGATGTTATGGCATTGGTATTAGCATACAAAAGTATTTTAAAAAACGGCTTTGTTTTATCTGTAGGTGTAAGCTCAATTTCATTTACCCCCTTTGTTGTTCCATTTAATTTATACAAAAAATCTTTATCGTAAAAATTAGTAAAAAGTTTTTGTGGGGTAATACTGTTTGCCGATGGGTCTATTTTGTTAATAGTTACTTCATTTGAAGCTTTATCAAAGGTCCATGTGTTACTACCATCGCTAAATACCTCTTGGCCAGTTACACTTATACGATATTTATTTCCTTTCATATACACTGTTCCTGTTTTAGTGCCTAGTGCTTTACCAGCAGCATTCTCAACTTTTAATGAAAATTTTGCTTGCACCGTTTTATACGATTTAAACTTAGCACTAACGCCATCCAAAATTTGTTTTGCTTTAGGGTCATAACTACCACTAGTTTTTACTTGGGCAGTAGCAATAGTTTGTGCAAACAAAAGCACAGTAATAATTGTAAATAATTTCATCATAATTCTTTTTTAAAGAGTTGCAAATATAACTAATAGACGGTTAGCATAGTTTAAGGTTTAAACTCTTATTTGAAAAGATATGTTAATGTGAGGAGGGTTGGTTGATTGGTTAATTGGGAATTGGTAATTGGAATTTGGTTTGTTGGCTTGTTGGCTTGTTGGCTTGTTGGCTTGTTGGCTTGTTGGCTTGTTGGCTTGTTGGCTTGTATATTTGAAATTATTTAAAGGAGAAATTGTAAAATCTGTAATAAAGTGGTTGATTGGTGGGTTGGTTGTTTGGTGGGTTGGTTGATTAGGAGTCGGAAATAATGTTCAAAGAACTAAGAATAATTAAAGGATTTTTACATTTATTATACAAAAAAAACAAAATCACAGCAATCATAATAATTAGCCTAGTATAAAAATAATTACTTTTGTTGCCCATGGCAAAAACAGTAGGCACTACCCCCTTAATGCAGCAGCACAATGCTATTAAAGCAAAGTACCCTGATGCTATTTTGCTATTTAGAGTTGGCGATTTTTACGAAACTTTTGGGCAAGATGCTGTAACCACATCTCAAGTATTAGGCATTACACTTACCAAACGTAATAATGGCGATGAAAACTCTTCTCAGTTAGCTGGCTTTCCTCACCATGCACTTGATACTTATTTGCATAAACTAGTAAAAGCAGGTTACCGTGTGGCCATTTGTGATCAGCTTGAAGACCCCAAAGCTGCAAAAGGAATTGTAAAAAGAGGGGTAACTGAATTAGTAACTCCTGGTGTAGCCACTAACGATAAATTATTGGAGCACAATAGCAATAATTTTTTAGCTGCTCTGCATATTACTGATGATAAAACTGGTATAGCTTTTCTAGATATATCAACAGGGGAGTTTTTTGTAGCCGAAGGCGATAAAGAATATGCTGATAAATTGTTGCAAAGTATGCAACCTGCCGAAGTAATATTTCAACGAAATAAACAAAAATATTTTAAAGAAACCTACGGCAATTCATTTTTTACTTACACCCTAGATGAGTGGATTTTTGCTGATGTATATGCTACAGAAATTTTATTAAAACATTTTGAAACCCACAGCCTCAAAGGGTTTGGTACAGATGGTATGACGGTGGGCATAGTAGCAGCAGGTGCTATTTTACATTATTTAAAAGATACAGAGCATCCAAATTTACAGCACATTACATCGCTACAGCGTATAAGTAAGGAGGAGCATTTATGGATGGATAAATTTACTATTCGTAACCTAGAATTGATAAGCCAAAATGAAAACAGTAGTTTATTAAAAGTGTTGAATAATACCGTAAGCCCTATGGGGGCAAGGCTTATAAAAAGGTGGATGCTTATGCCACTAAATAATATTACAACTATAAATGAAAGGCTAGATGCTGTAGCATATTTTATAACCAATACAGATACTAGGTTACAAATAAATAAGCACATAAAATTAGCTGGAGATGTGGAGCGGCTTGCAGCAAAAGTTCCTTTAAAAAAAATAAACCCTAGAGAGGTGATGCAGGTGGCTAAAGGCTTACAGCAAACCGAAGACATTAAAAAAATATGTGCCACCGCTAATAATCCTTATTTAAACAGATTAGGAGATGCATTAAATAGTTGCCCATACATATTAAACAAAATATTGGTCGAAATAAATGAAACACCTCCTGCAGCAGCAAATAAAGGCGGCATATTTAATACTGGGGTGCATGCTGAGTTAGATGAGTTGAGAAGTATAGCAACTGGCGGCAAAAACTACTTACTTGAGCTACAACAAAAGGAAGCATTAAACACAGGAATATCTTCTTTAAAAATTAGCTTTAATAATGTATTTGGTTATTATTTAGAAGTTACAAACTTGCATAAACCAAAAGTGCCAGATACTTGGATAAGGAAACAAACCCTTGCTAATGCTGAGCGCTACATTACCCCTGAGCTTAAAATATATGAAGAAAAAATTATTGGTGCTGAGGATAAAATTATAGAGATAGAGCAAAATCTATATCAAAATATATTAAATGAGTTGCAAGATTTTATAGCTCCTATGCAAGTAAATGGGCATGTAATGGCTGTGCTTGATTGCCTGTGCAGCTTTGCCACAAATGCACTACAATATCATTACACAAAACCAATTTTACACAACGGCTTTGAACTTGATATTAAAGATAGCCGCCACCCAGTTATTGAACGTACACTGCCAGTGGGAGAAACTTATATTACTAACGATATTTTTTTAGATAATAATAGCAACCAACTCATTATTTTAACTGGCCCTAATATGAGTGGTAAGAGTGCTATTTTACGCCAAACTGCACTGATTACTTTAATGGCTCACATTGGTAGTTTTGTGCCAGCAAGTAAAGCCAACATACCACTTACTGATAAAATTTTTACAAGAGTTGGAGCATCTGATAATATAACCGGAGGCGAAAGTACCTTTATGGTTGAAATGAATGAAACTGCCAGCATCATCAATAATTTATCGGCACGTAGTTTAATTTTGTTAGATGAGATTGGCAGAGGAACATCAACATACGATGGTATATCAATAGCTTGGAGTATAGCTGAATTTATACAGCAAAGCCCACATGCACCCAAAACTCTTTTTGCCACTCATTACCACGAACTTAATGAGCTAGAAAACAAATTTGACCGAATAAAAAACTACCACATCACTAATAAAGAGGTGGGTAACAAAATAATATTTTTACGTAAACTAGCCGCTGGAGGTAGTACACACAGCTTTGGTATACATGTAGCCCGTATGGCTGGTATGCCATCCACATTAATAAACAGAGCAAACGAGATTTTACTAGAGCTTGAAAAAAAGAATGAAGGTGAAACAAGTGTGCATATTTCAGAAAAAGTGAAACACATTAGCCTACCAAAAATGCAACTAAATATTTTTGATGCCCATTCAGATACTTTTAATGATATAAGAACTTTACTTGATACTGTAGATATTAATAGGCTAACACCTGTAGAGGCTTTGTTAAAATTGCAAGAAATTAAGGGTAAAATTCAGTAAAAATTTTTTGCAATGCAGCATCAATAAATGGTTTAGCATCATTTAAGTATATTTATACCAATGAAATATTTTCTTGCACTTATATTGTTTTTTACACATACAAGCATCAAATCACAAATTTGTACTAACCTTGGGCAAACACCGCCAACTGCTTTTCCTGTTTGTGGTACTGATGTTTTTTTTCAACAAAATGTACCAATTTGTAGTACCACAAATTTATTTGTACCCGGTTGCAGTGGGGGTAATGCTAGTTACGAAAACAAAAACCCTTATTGGTATAAATTTACTTGTTACCAAAGTGGCACACTTGGCTTTACAATAACTCCTTTAGCTGCAAATGAAGATTATGATTGGCAATTGTATGATATAACCGGCCTGCCACCAAACGATGTTTTTACGAATCAAAATATTATTGTATCAGGTAATTGGAGTGGCACCTATGGAGGTACCGGTGCAAGTGCCAGTGGAGTAAATTTTATACAATGTGCCTCAAGCCCACCCGATAATAAACCTACGTTTGCCGCTATGCCCAGTTTAATAGTGGGTCATAATTATTTATTATTAATTAGCCATTATTCCGATACTCAAAGTGGATATTCTTTATCTTTTGGAGGTGGAACAGCGGTAATTACTGATCCGTTAGAACCACATCTTGCATCTGCCTCGGCCCCTTGCGATGGTACTGAAATTAGGGTTCGTACCAATAAACAAATGAAATGTGCAAGCTTAGCATCTAATGGTAGCGACTTTGTAGTTACTGATCCCTTTGGAAATTTAATTACACCAATTGGAGCATCTTCAAACTCTTGCAGCAATGGGTTTGATTTAGATTCTATATCCGTTTTTTTACCCAATCCGCTTGCACCTGGCACTTACAGCATTGCTGCTAAAAATGGTAACGATGAAAATACTTTGTTAGATAATTGTGATAGAGCCATACCAGTTGCTGAGGCGGTACAGTTTACCGTTTTTCCACAGTTTCCTACACCAATGGATAGTGTTACAAAACCTGGTTGTGCCCCTCAAACACTAACCCTAGTTTTTAAAAAAAATATCAAATGTAGCAGTGTAGATGCTGCCGGCACTGACTTTACAGTAACCGGCCCCTACCCTGTAACAGTTATAAATGCTAACACAAATTGTGCAAATGGGCTCACTAAAAGTATTACAATAACCTTATCAAGCCCAATGCTTACTGCAGGTAATTTTTTAGTAAACTTACAAACAGGTGCTGACGGTAATACTATAATTGATGAATGTGGTTACGAAACACCTTTACCAGATACTGCCCCTTTTGTTGTAAAAGATACCGTAAATGCCGACTTTACATTTAGTATAAATTATGGATGTGCACAAAATGTAGTTTCGTATAATCATGTTGGGGCTAACGCTGTAAATATGTGGCAATGGAGTTTTGGCTCAGCACCAAATAGCAATGCACAAAACCCAGCAGTTACATACAGCAATTTTGAAGATAAACTAACCAAGCTTATTGTAAGCAATGGAGTATGTACAGATACATCATCACAAAAAATTATTTTTGAAAATTACATTAATGCAGATTTTGATGTTACCAATTTAATTTGTCCTGATAAAAAAGCAACATTTACCAATAAAAGTGTAGGAAGAAATTTAACCTACAATTGGACATTTGGAAACGGCAATACTTCCACAAATGCTATACCTGCGCCACAATCGTATACACCCTTATTATCGGCAGATTATAATGCAATGCCACAGTTAATTATTAGAAATGATTTTGGTTGTTTTGATACAATTTCAAAACCAATACAAGTTGTATATAGTTGTTTTATAGCGATGCCTACTGCCTTTACGCCCAATGGCGATGGGTTAAATGATTTTTTATACCCATTAAAAGCATATAAGAGCAGCAACTTGCATTTCAGTATTTATAACAGGTTTGGGCAAAGAGTTTTTTACAGCGAAAGCTGGTTAAATAAGTGGGATGGAAAAGTTAAAACTATACTACAACCTCCGGGCACTTTTGTTTGGATGCTAGATTACATTAACACCGAAACTGGTAAGCAGGTAATGCAAAAGGGAAGTTCTATTTTGATTAGATAGAATTTTATTACACCCATCCCCCCATTTTAACTACTTTGCAAAATATAAATAATTAAAGCAATAGTATGCCACAACAGCCCAATGTTTATTACAGCCAATATTTACAGTTAGACAAAATAATTGATGCACAGGCTCTTGAAAGTTGTAAAGAAGGTAACGAACCTGCACACGACGAAATGTTGTTTATAATTATACACCAAGCTTACGAACTATGGTTTAAACAAATTTTATTTGAGCTTGACTCTGTAACAATAATAATGGGGCAAGATGCTTTGAATGATAACTCAGCCGATGTACAAACTGTAGTGCATAGGTTACAAAGAGTAGTTATCATATTAAAAGTATTGGTACAACAAATTGATATTTTGGAAACCATGACGCCGTTAGATTTTTTAGATTTTAGAGATATGCTTAGGCCAGCATCGGGTTTTCAAAGCACACAATTTAAAATGATAGAAGCCACACTAGGCTTGCAATTTGAAGATAGATACGGACAACAATATTACACCTCACAATTAAAACAGGCAGATGTAGATGTTATTAAACAAACAGAAGCAAAAAGCACCGTATTACAATTAGTAAATCATTGGTTGGAAAGGTTACCATTTTTTAAAGATGATGAATTTTGGAAAAATTTTTCAACAACAAACATCAATGAAGATGTACAGCAACAACACCCTTTTTGGCAAGCTTACACAAACATTTATGCTAATAATTTAGCTGATGCTGAAAAGCAAAACTTAGAGCATTTTAAAAAACTTTTTTTTGAAGATGATACCTTAAACAGGCAACTTAGTGCAGCTGCTTGCAGGTCAGCCCTATTCATAAAAATGTATAGAGGTTACCCAATGCTAGAGTTGCCTTTTCAACTGTTAGATACACTGCTTGAAATAGATAACCAATTAGGCAATTGGCGTTACCGCCACATAAACATGGTACGCCGTATGATAGGCACTCGTATAGGAACTGGTGGCAGCACAGGTGCCGGCTACTTGCAAGGAGCTATGGATAAGCATTATATTTTTAAAGAAATAAGCCAACTCAATAGCTTTTTAATTGATAGGAGGAAAGTTCCTCAGCTGCCGAAGGAGGTGGTTGATAAATTAGGGTACTCTTAATTTGTAAACTTACAAATACATACTGACAACTAAAATTTACTAACTGCATTATTTAAAAGAAATTACAACTTGATTATTTTTTTGCTAACTACCCTTTTACCTTCTTTTATATTTAAATAGTAAGTACCATTTGCCAGGGTTGAAATATCTATAGTTTGTTTAAACCCATTTGCATTTAATTGCTTTACTATGTTGCCGTTTGCAGCTACAATTGTAATTATAGCATTTTTTAAGGCATTTTCAAACGTTACATAAAAAATATCTGTGGTTGGGTTTGGGTATATAGCATCAACCCATTGTGCGTTATTTGCATTTAATACATTTTCAGCATCATCAGTTTCATACTTTTTTGCAGCCATTACTAACTCTTCTGATGGAGGGGGCGTATCGCAATTACGTACATAATAAATTCTTTTCGTTCTGTTACCTGCATTATCGTACACATACTGAATGCCAGTTTGCTGACAAGTTATGCCTTGCCCTATAGCAGTAGTAATTGTGAATATAATACAAACAACAAATATTGATTTAAAAAATTGCATAATTTCAAAGTTTTTAGTTAACACAGCCAATTTTGTTAGAGTTTACAAATGTATTGTTAATGTAATTTTCTAGTAAATTCTCTTGTTACAATAGTATCTGCAGTTTCTCTATGAATTACTTTTCTATTAACAAATAATTTGCTGCAAGTGTCAGTATCAAAAGTTTCTAAATATACTCTGTTCTCTGAAAATTGGTTTGTTATCTTACTTTTTCTAAGTTCAAATACACTCCAAATGCAATAACTATTACAATCTACTTTTGTGTAAATATATTTTTGATTTGAAAACACAATGTCAGCAATTGATTGTGGCAAATCAGTAAAGTAAGTTTTTTTATCAGTGGTATCTATTAATTTCCAACAAAATTTTGGCTCGTTAGTGTTATATACCAAACAATTTGGGCAAGCTGCTGCTTGAGCCTGTGCTTTTGTTTTATTGCAAAATGGTGCTATTGGGGCATCGTAACCA
>JANMAV010000009.1:0-2893 GCA_031360055.1 Ferruginibacter sp. | reverse complement strand
CATTGATTTTACAGGTTTTTAATTTTGTAAATGTATTTGGAAGTTTATTTGAAAGATTATTTATTATGTAGAAATTTTAATAGCCCATTTTATGTTGAATTGTATAAATTTTACTTCACTACATATATCAAATTAATGTTTTTAATGTTGATTTGATTATGTATAGGTTTTATTTAGTCAGTTTTACAACTAACATTTCTAATTAATAAATTAAAAAAGTTTGTTCATTCATAGCATTATTTACTGATGACAGTATCCACAGCATCTACATTTTTGCTAAACACATAATAGTTTTTGTTAATTCTAAATGTACTGTTGTCGTATCTTCTTGGTTTCTTTAGTTTTTGCCAATCATTAGTTACTTTTATTACTATTTCTGAACTATCCTTACTGCTTAAACCAACTTTTATAGGTAACTCAAAGTTTGGTACCGTATTTATCCATCTATATTTAATTTTTTTTCTTTCAATTTTGTATTCTAGTAATGGTATTTGTGTTGTACGTATGTATTGATTAAATATTGGTGATAGGTTTAGCTTTAATTTCATAGCAATGTATTCTTCAATTTGTGCCGTAGTTACTGTTTTATGGTAAAAGGTAGTATTAAGACCAACAAGCATGGCTCTAAAAAGCTCATCATTATTTACAACTTGTCTTATTAAATGTATCATATTAGCTCCTTTATAATACATATCACCACTACCTTCTTTATTTACACCATATTCTCCAATTATAGGTATATCGTTTTCAATGTTTTTCCTAATGCCTTGTACATAAGTTTCTCCATCATTTTTGCCCCAATAGTATTCAGTAAATAGAGTTTCACTATAATTTGTAAACCCTTCATGCACCCACATATCGGCAATATCATTAGTGCAAATATTATTACCAAACCACTCGTGCCCACTTTCGTGTATAATTATAAAATCCCATTTTAAGCCAATGCCTGTACCACTTAAATCTTTACCTGAATAGCCCATTTTAAAACCATTACCATACGCTATAGCACTTTGATGCTCCATGCCTAAATGTGGTGTTTCAATAAGTTTATATCCATCTTCATAAAACGGATAAGGGCCAAACCAATACTCAAATGCCTTCATCATTTTTGGTGCATCAGTAAATTGTTTTTTAGCTTTATCAAGGTTATACGGCATTACATAATAGCTCATATTTAGGGTATCCTTTAGGCCTGCATATTTTTCAGTGTAGTGTACATATTTACCAATGTATGGGATAATGCAGTAGCTATTTATTGGGTTTTTTACTTGCCAAGTATGCATGCTTTTACCCATACCTACACTATGTTTTTCAATTAAATTACCATTGCCTATTGCTTCTAAACTATCTGCAGCTATAATGTGCAGTATGGCTCCACTATCAGGTTTATCACTTTGTATATCTTTACAAGGAAACCAAACGCTTGCTCCTAGGCCTTGGCAAGCCACCGTCATCCACGGGTTATTATTTTTATCTTTTTTCCAAAGCCAGCCACCATCCCATGGTGCCCTAATAGCTTCTTTTGGTGTGCCATGAAAATAAAAAGTGAGCTTACGAATACCGGGAGCTATTTTGTATAGTAAGTTTCTACTAGTATCTCTATACATTACCCAATACACATTATTCTCTCTGGTAAATTTGTAACTAATATTGTTGTTCTTTACACTATCCAATATCATAGGTTGTTGCAAATCTATTTGCATAAGTTTTGCACCATAATCATAAAACATTAAGTTGTTAATACCTTCAATTGTTTTATTTTCAAAATTTGGATTTATGGTAATTTCATATTGTAATACGTCCCATTGTTGTCGGTATAATCCATTTGTACCTCTAAGCGTATCAGCATGTGTAAAAACGTTTTTTGTAACTCCAATTTGTGCTTTACTATGCACAAAGCCAACAGTACAAATAAGTAATGCAAAAATTTTAAATTGTATGTTGTGCATGTTGTGATTATTTGAACTACTAAAATATGTTTTTTTACTGATGCTATAATTTTTTTGGAAAATATTTATCTCAGTTTTTACAGTTCATTATTTAATTGAAATAAGTCCATTACTTTTATATTATTGCTTTGATAATTATAACTTTTATAAAATAATACATCATCATATTTGAAATTTTTACGAACAATACTAAATTTTGTTACCATATTTTGTATGCTAATATTTTGTTGTGGTTGTAGTAACCACAACAATAGTACAAAGGCCATATTTAGGTACAATGAGAGTAGCGGTATTGCTAGCTTAGACCCTGCATTTGCAAAAAACCAATCAATAATGTGGGCTGTACATCAATTATATAGTACTTTAATTGAGGTAGATGGTAATATGCAATTGAAACCTTTGGTTGCAAAAAGTTGGCAAATAAGTGCAGATTATAAAACAATCATATTTATTTTACGTAACGATGTGTTTTTTACCAACGATGAGTGTTTTAAAAATGGGTTAGGTAGAAAACTAATTGCAGCCGATGTTGTGTATAGTTTTAATAGAATAATAGATAAAAATACCGCAAGCCCAGGTGCTTGGATTTTTAATAATAGGGTAGATAGTATACAACCATTTATAGCCTTAAACGATACAACATTTGTATTAAAATTGCAAAAACCTTTTCAGCCAATTTTGGGTATTTTGAGCATGCAATATTGTTCACTAGTACCTCAGGAAGCGGTATTGAAGTATGGGAATACTTTTAGAAGCCACCCTGTGGGCACTGGGCCATTTACACAAGTAGTTTGGGATGAAGGATTGGCATTAATACTTAAAAAAAATACTACCTATTTTGAGACAGATATAGTAGGTAAAAAGTTACCTTATTTGGATGGTGTAAGTATTCATTTTTATGATAGTAAAGCAACTGAGTTTTTGGCTTTTCAGCAAAAAAAGTT
>JANMAV010000302.1:0-36331 GCA_031360055.1 Ferruginibacter sp. | reverse complement strand
TAAGATATTTTCAAAAATCATGTAAAAGAAAGGTATGAAAATATTTACAATGAGATAATAATAAAAGATAAAAAGTATAGATTTACAAAAAAAGTTATTGTACCTATTTGTAAAATAAACTTTCTGAGAAAATTAGCCACAATAGTGTTTCCTGCTAAAATATTTTTTTCAAATCCTTATAATAAAACATTTACATTTTAATTATTAAAAACTTTATTTAAAATTTAAAATCCATGTTTTAATGTTTTGTTTTAGATGAGCAAATAAAATTGTAACATACCACTTTTTTAATAAAGCATTGTCTAAACACAATTCTTTTGCAGTTTTGTACAGCTTTAAATAAGAAGCTTTATTCTTCTTGTTTTCAATACGACTGATAGATTTACTTGCATTATTGCCGTGCTGTAACCATACCCCTGCAATTTCCTTAGATAATATCACCTTCTTATCCAAATTATACAAGCAGCAGTTTAAAAAGGAGTATATATCAGAAGATGTGATGTTTAATGCGTAAAAATTAGATTCAATGGCCAATGATCTTTTATACACTGTAGCCATGTGAGAAAAATGACTAAACTCAAAGAATTTTAAAAAATAATTTTCACAATTGTAAACATCTGATTGGGTTTTTATTTTAGGAATACATATTTTTTTAATACTTTCCGATACATATGAGTGCCCCCCTTGGTAAAAAAAAACTTCACCAATCCCCACTTTTTGAATATTCTCTATAGCAACAGCTATAAAATTATTATTAGTAAAATAATCATCACCATCTAAATTAATAATCCAATCTGCCGAAGTAAGGTTGTATAAAGCATTATGGTAATTCGCTACTCTTCCAACATTTGTTTTGTTTTTATGGTATGAAAATCTTTTTAAGTCTTTAAATTCTTTTAATATGTTTTCTGTATTATCATTTGAGTAATCATCAACTACTATAATTTGTACATTATCATAATTTTGAGAAAGTGCACTATTAACAGCTTTTTTTATAAATTGTTGTTGATTATAGGTAGGTATAATTATACAAACAGATGGATTAGCATTCATTCTATATTTTATTGAACTTATTTTGCAATTTGAAATACAAAATTACTTTGAAATTAGCTAAATCAATACTTTTATAAGTTCTAATTGAACTTTAGTACAAAATTCTTTACATACTTTTGCCAATTAAAATAGAAAATCATTTGTCATTATTTTACATGAAAACAATACTCCTAACCGGCGGCGCTGGTTTTATAGGCTCACACCTTGCTAGGTTATTTGTAACAAAATACCCTAATTATAACATTGTAAATTTAGATGCACTTACCTATGCAGGTAACCTTGAAAACCTTACCGATATTGAAAAAGCACCCAACTATAGTTTTGTAAAAGGCGATATTACGGATTTAGCCTTGTTACGTAAATTATTTGCTGAGCATAAATTTACAGGCGTACTACATTGTGCTGCCGAAAGCCATGTAGATAGATCAATAACTGACCCCCTAGCATTTATTACCACAAATGTTATGGGTACAGCCTCATTATTGCAAGCAGCTAAGGAGGCTTGGGCTAACGATATGGATGGCAAAATTTTCTATCACATATCTACCGATGAAGTATATGGTACACTTGGAGATACTGGATTTTTTACTGAAGAAACAGCCTACGATCCTCGTAGCCCCTATTCAGCATCTAAAGCTAGTAGCGATCATATTGTACGAGCTTTTTACCATACATATAAACTACCCATAAAAATTAGTAATTGTAGCAACAATTATGGGCCGTACCATTTTCCAGAAAAATTAATACCACTTTGTATTAATAATATTTTAAATAATAAACCCTTACCTATTTATGGCAAAGGCGAAAATGTAAGAGATTGGCTTTTTGTTGAAGACCATGCAAGAGCTATTGATACTATTTTTCATAACGGAAAAATAGGAGAAACATACAATATTGGTGGCCATAATGAGTGGACAAACATTGCCTTAGTAAAAGAGCTTTGCAAACAAATGGATGAAAAATTGGGAAGAGAAAATGAGGTATCAGAAAAACTAATTACTTATGTAACCGATAGGGCAGGGCATGATTTACGGTATGCCATAGATGCTACAAAATTAAAAGATGAGCTAGGCTGGTTGCCATCGTTGCAATTTGAAGAAGGCATATCTAAAACAATAGATTGGTATTTGGATAATACAAAATGGTTAAATGATGTAACTAGCGGAGCGTATAAAGGGTATTATGAGGAAATGTATAAGTAGCAGTTGAAATTTGTTGAATGTTGTTTAAAGAGTTGAATGAGGTATATTATTACTAATAAAAATTAAGTCATGTATGTTTTTGGATTTGAAAAATTGGAAGTTTGGCAAGATGCAAGAATATTGACAGTAATAATTTACGAATTGACTGATAAATTTCCTGAAAAAGAAAAGTTTGGATTAACAAATCAAATGCGAAGGGCATCAGTTTCTATAGGAGCAAATATTGCAGAAGGGAGCTCAAGGTTTTCTCCAAAGGAACAAGCACATTTTTATTCAATATCTTATGGTAGTTTGATGGAATTAATGAGTCATACATTTACTTCTTTGGATTTAGATTATTTAACTTTAGCGGAATTTGAAAAAATAAAAAGTATAATAAAACCATTATCTATAAAAATAAATAATTTAAGAAATATAGCATTTGCAAAAAGTGAAAAGAAATAGTTTGCATTAATTATTCGTTTCAGCATATCAAAAAAAAATTCTACGATATTCAAATAGATAAAAAAGATTGAAATAAATACAGCCATTCAACTCTTCAAACAAATTTAAACTATGTTTAAACAATATAAAAGAAGGAATGAAATGAAAGTATCTATTCAACCTTTCAAACAACATTCAACAATATACAACATTTTTTCATGAAAGGAATAATACTAGCAGGCGGCAGCGGTACAAGGCTTTACCCTATTACAATGGGCATTAGTAAACAGCTAATGCCTATTTACGATAAGCCAATGATATATTACCCACTAAGCACTTTAATGCTTTCAGGCATAAAAGAAATACTAATAATTACTACACCCGAAGATCAAGATCAGTTTAAACGATTATTGGGCAATGGCGAACAGTGGGGATGCACTATTGAATATGCAAAACAAGAAGTACCTAATGGCCTTGCACAAGCATTTGTTATTGGAGAAAAATTTATTGGTAATGATAGTGTAGCATTGGTTTTAGGAGATAATATTTTTTATGGTAGTGGGTTTAGTAAATTATTGCAACAGTGTGCTAAAAATGAAGGAGCTACAATATTTGCTTATCCGGTTAGTGACCCTGAAAGATATGGGGTAGTAGAATTTGATAAAGATTTTAATGCATTGAGTATAGAAGAAAAACCTGTAAAGCCCAAGAGTAACTATGCTGTGCCAGGGCTTTATTTTTACGATAATAGTGTGGTAGAAATTGCTAAAAATATTGAGCCAAGCCTTAGAGGGGAGTATGAAATAACTACTGTAAATGATATGTATTTGCAACAAAAAAAGCTTAAAGTTGCTGTGTTAGATAGAGGTTATGCATGGTTAGATACAGGCACTTTTGATAGCCTAAGCGACGCAACTGAATATGTAAGAGTTATAGAAAAAAGGCAAGGCTTAAAAATTGGTTGCCCCGAAGAAATTGCATACAGAATGGGCTTTATTAACAAAGAAAAATTAGCCGAACTTGCTAAAGGCTTAATTAAAAGTGGCTATGGAGTTTATTTATCACAAATTGTTGCAACAGTAAAATGATAGACAGATACCAGATATCATTTTTTCAAATACAAGATATTATTTTGTTGCCTTTTTGGGTATTTATATTTTATACACTATATAAAAAATGGGTAATTAAAGATGAAGTTAATTTTCCTACTGTTGTAAAGTTATTTAAGATAGCATTTTTTTTTAGGCTCTTTTGTACCATTTTTCATGCATTAATTGCCATATATTATTATGATAAAGTATCTGACTCATTAGGATATTTTACAGATGTATTAAACATTCAAACCCAGTTTGCCAATAACCCTAAAGCAAATTTATTTGATTTCTATTTTGATAGAGATGCCTTTGAGTATAATACAGGCATGGAGTTTAATAGCTTGGGAGCTACAGTAACTGCCAACGTATCATTGTTAACTACACCATTAAGCTATATTTTTTTTAACAGCTACATTTGCTTATCGTTTTTTTTGAGTTTTGTAGCACTTTTAGCATGTCATAAATTATATATAGTTTTTTCTAACGTTTTTCCATCATGTAAAATAGAATCAGCTATTGCTGCAATGTTATTACCCGGCCTAACATTTTGGTCTGCAATTTTATTAAAAGATACGTACAGCCTAATTGGGTTAGGTTTTAGTATGTGGTTTTTTTGGAAATTATTTATTGTAAGAAAAATTTCAATAATTAATATACTTGGTTTTTTAGTTTCGCTGAGCTTGATGTATTCATTTAAGCCATATATTTTAGTTATTTCTATTTCTTACATTCTTTGGTTTGGATTAAGTGTTTATAAAAAAATCAAATCTAGTTTTTTAAAATTTTTTTCTTTAATTGCTTTTTTCTCAGTTTTAATTTTGGTACTTAGTTTGGCATTAAAAGAACTAAGTAATTTAGAAACTGGCCCTTTAGCTACTTATAAATTAGAAAATATAGGAGAGCAGTTAGCTAGTAATACCTATCAATCAGAAACTATTGGTGGTGGTAGTAATTTCTCCTTGGGAAATATTGATTTTAACAGCCCTGCATCTATTGCTGCTGCTGCACCACGAGCATTAAGTTCTGTTTATTTTCAGCCATTTATTTGGGAGGCCACAAAACCAATAATGTTGCTAAGTGCATTAGAAAGTTTATTAATATTTTATTTGTTTCTATATGCCATGTTTAAAACTAAAATATTTGGTTTTTTCGGAATCATATTTAAAAATCCATTTTTATTAAGTTTTTTTATTTTTTGTTTATTTTTTGGAACCATTGTGCCCATTGCAGCTCCTAACTTTGGTACACTAGCTAGGTATAAAATACCTTGTATGCCTTTTATGGTATTTATATATTAGTAGTGAGGCATAAAATAAAATTAAAATCTGCCTCTGTAAAGTCCAAAATATTACCCCAACATATTGAGTTAGCAACCGCTTAACAAGAAAAGTAGCCTTAAAATTAAAGCGTAAATACACTTTCAAAACGTGTATTTTTGCAAATTCTAAAAAAAATTATCAATGTATGTGTGGTATTTCGGGCTTTGTAGATTTTAATAAACAAACCACTGAGCAGCAACTTCATAAAATGAACCGTACATTAGCCCATAGAGGGCCAGATGGCGAAGGTTATGCCATGTACCATACAAATGAGGCAAGCATTGGTTTTGGGCACCGTAGGTTAAGCATTATTGATCTTACAGAAACTGGTAGCCAACCTCAACAATATTTACAATACCACATTACCTACAACGGCGAAGTATATAACCATGCTGAAATTAAAAAAGAGCTGGAACTTTTGGGCCACCAATTTACAAGCCATAGCGATACCGAAGTTATTATACATGCTTTTGCAGAATGGGGGCAAACCTGCTTGCATAAGTTTATTGGCATGTTTGCTTTTACTATTTATGACGATAAAGCACAAAAAATATTTGCTTGTAGAGATAGAGCAGGGGTAAAACCTTACAATTATTATTGGCATAATAATTTGTTTTTATTTGCAAGTGAGTTTAAAGCAATTGCTGCACACCCTCAATTTAATAAGCAAATAAATACAGATGCATTAGGTATTTATATGCAATATGGATATATACCTGCCCCTCATAGTATTTACCAACATACTTATAAATTAAAACCTGGTCATTTTTTAGAAATAGATATAGCTTCAAAAAAATTAACAACAACTCAATACTGGAACGTATATGATGCATATAACAAACCAGTAATTAATATTTCTTTGGAAGATGCTGTTGATGAAACTGAAAAATTACTACTCAATGCTTTTCAATACCGTATGGTTAGTGATGTACCTGTGGGTGTGTTTTTAAGTGGTGGTTATGATAGTGCTTTAGTAACTACCTTACTGCAAAAAACCAATACCGAAAAAATAAAAACATTTACTATTGGTATGCCAGATGCTGGTTTAAATGAAGCACCTGCCGCTAAAGCCATAGCAAATTATTTAGGCACAGATCATACTGAGCATTATTGCACTGCTAATGAAGCATTAGCAATTGTGCCAACACTTCCATTTTTTTATGATGAACCATTTGCTGATAGTAGTGCAATACCCACTATGTTGGTAAGCAAGGTTGCTAAACAACAAGTAACTGTAGCATTATCTGCAGATGCTGGCGATGAAGTTTTTGCCGGCTACAACCGTTACGATTATGTAGTTAAATATGGCCCTACTCTAAAAGCTATTCCCGGCTTTTTAAGACATACTATGGCAGCAGCATTGGGTGTGTTGCCCAACATAAATGGCAAAAAAAATAAGTTTGCTAAGGTGCAACATTTGCTAAAAGGCAATAGCGATAGCCATATTGTAACCTCACTAAGTAAGCATTTTACTGATAAACAAATTGGTAATTTATGCAAAGCAAATATTAAACAATTACACACGGCTTTTGATAGTACAGAGTTGGTAAAACCATATGCAAGTACACTAGAGCATATTATGGCGGTAGATTATCAAACCTATTTACCAGATGATATTTTGCAAAAAGTAGATAGGGCTGGTATGGCTTTTAGCCTTGAAGGAAGAGAGCCATTTTTAGATCATCGTATTGTGGAGTGGGCTGCACAATTGCCCATGAATTATAAATATAAAAACGGTAGTAAAAAATTTATATTAAAAGAAATATTGCATAAGCATATACCAAAAGTTATGATGGATAGGCCAAAAACAGGTTTTGGTATACCTATTGCTGCATGGCTAAGTAATGAGTTGAAACATTACATTGATGAATATTTAAACGATGATTTTTTACATAAACAAAACCTCTTTAACCTAGCACCTGTGCAACATTTAAAGAAACAGTTTTTTGCTGGGCAACATGATTTGGCAGAAAAGTTATGGTTTTTACTCATGTTTCAAATGTGGTATAAACAATGGATGTAAATAAAAAAAACATAGCAGTAATAATAACATCATTAAGTGGCGGCGGTGCAGAAAGGGTAGCATCTTTATTAATAAATGAGTACTACAACACTTGTAATATTCACCTTATTTTTACTGACAATATTATTATTGATTACCCAATACCTGCTAATGTATTAGTCTCAAAAATTAGCTACAATTTTAAACACAATTACCTATTTAATATTTTACTTATCCCCATTTATGGTTCTAAATTTTATAAATATTTAAAAAAGCACCAAATAAATAATGTGCTTTCTTTTTTAAGTAGGCCAAATTTTATTGCCTGTTTTACAAGAATTTTTGGTTACAAAGGCCATATTGTAATTAGCGAAAGAGCCAACATGGTAAAATGGTTTTTACCTGGTACCGTAATGGGTGGTATAGCCAAATTCTTATATAAATGGTTGTATCCAAAAGCTGATTATGTAGTACCAAACTCTTTACTCACTGCCCATAATATGAAGGAGGCCTGGAAACTAAACCTTAACTATAAAACTATTTACAACCCATTAGAAATTGCAAAAATAAAAGCAGCTAAAGCTTTGCAACCCACTTTACCGGGTAATGAGGGTTCATTTAAATGTATTATGGTAAGTAGGTTTGATTATCCTAAAGATCAAACTACTTTAATTGAAGCTGCAGAAATTTTACAAGCACATAATGTTGATATTATTTTTGTTGGCAAGGGTGTAGAAAAAAATAAAGCCATACAACTAGTTGCTCAAAAAAAACTAACCAATGTGTTTTTTATTGATTTTGATCCTCAACCCTACAAATATATTTATGGAGCAAATGCATTTGTTTTCTCATCAATTTTTGAAGGGTTTCCGAATGCTGTAATTGAAGCTATGGCTTGTAGTATACCAGTTATAAGTGTAGATTGTCAAAGTGGCCCCAGAGAAATTTTAGCCCCTGATACTGATTTTACTAAAGAAGTGAAAAACGAAATTGAATATGCCCAATATGGTATTTTAGTACCGGTACAACAACCCCAATTATTTGCTGAAGCAATTCTAACACTTAAAAATTGCATCAGTTTACAACAACAATATGCAGCTTCATCAGTAATAAGGGCAAATGATTTTGATAGCAACACAATTATTGAAGAATTTACCAAATTGTTGTTTTAAAATTATACTCAGTCTGCAACTGCAAGGTTTTTAATACATTTGCACTCAAATAAGGCAAAAAATATAAATATGTTATTACTAAGTGGCCCAAATATGGGTGGCAATGAGTTAAAATATGTTACAGAATGTATTACTACGGGCTGGGTAAGCAGTGTAGGTAGTTATGTAGATAAATTTGAACAAATGAGTGCCCAATTTGCAGGTACAAAATACGCTGTGGCTACCAGCAGCGGTACAACTGCATTACATATATGTTTACTATTGGCAGAAGTAGGGCAAAATGATATGGTTATAGCACCAAATATTACATTCATTGCTACATTAAATTCAATAAAATATACAGGTGCATCTCCCATATTAATAGATACCGATGCTACTAATTGGCAAATGGATTTAAATATTTTAGAAAACTTTTTGCAAACAAATACGGAGCAAAAAAATAATGTTTGCTACCATAAAGCTACAGGTAAAAGAATACCAGTTATTATGCCTGTACATGTGCTGGGTAATATTTGTGATATGGATAGGCTTTTGGCTATAGCTACAAAACATAATTTAGTAGTTATTGAAGATAGTACAGAAGCTTTAGGCAGCTATTATAAAGGTAAACATGCAGGCAGCTTTGGCTTATTAGGTACTTTTAGTTATAATGGCAATAAAATTATAACCACTGGCGGTGGTGGTATGATTGTTACAAATAATGAAGCCTTGGCTAAAAAAGCAAAACACCTTACAACACAAGCTAAGAGCGACCCTTTTGAATATATGCATGATGCTATTGGCTATAACTACCGCTTGGTAAATGTAGCAGCAGCAATGGGTGTAGCACAAATGGAGCAATTGCCAGATTTTATTGCCCGTAAAAAAGCGATAACTGAATTGTATAAAAAAGAATTGCAAGGAGTAGGTGATATAACTTTTCAAGCTGTGAGTGATGATGTGGAACCCAATAATTGGTTACCAACCATATTTACAAAAAAGCAAAAAGAGGTATTAAAGGTTTTGAATGATAATAAAATGCAGAGCCGACCATTTTGGGTGCCTATGAACCAGTTGCCTATGTTTGTAAATGATGTGTATGTGCAACAAAATGATCAATCAGATTTTGTTTATCAGCATTGCTTAAGCATACCTTGTAGTACCTATATAACTGATGAGGATGTGATTGCTGTTGCTGAAAAAATTAAATCGGTATTTATTTAGTGCAGAAGTAAATTGGAGAAAGGCTAAGGGTAAGAAGTTGAGGAAGAAAATTGAAAGCTTTATGCAATAAAATGAGAAAAGGTTGATTAAAGAGAGAAAGTTAATTAATCCGTTATTTTTATATTAACAACAAAATGAGTACGTTATTATTAAAGCAGTTATCAAATGTACAAGCTACATTGCAACATGCTGAAAAGCAGCATAACGCTGTATCTGCAGCAAATGTTGGGTGGCATATTGATCATATTTTACTTACGGTTTTGCTAATAGTAAAAGCTACTAAAAATGCAGACCCTACGCTTTACAAACCAAGTTTTAAATTATTTAAAACAATAGTACTCCTTACTGGTAAAATACCAAGGGGAAAAGCAAAGGCGCCAAAACTTGTAACACCAAATGCAGTTGCAACAACACAAATGTTAGTTGAGAAAATTGAACTAGCTAAAAATTATATCTCTGAGTTAAATGGGTTACATAAGAATAATTATTTTGAACACCCATATTTTGGGCATTTAAATGTAAAACCTACCATTAAGTTTTTAGGTATACATACCAATCACCATTTAAAAATTATTAACGATATTATTAAAGCAACTACTTAAAATATCAAAAAAAGCATTCCCGTACTTTCATAACATTCATTACTTTAGTTTTTAAAGTAAATTTTACTACACAATATGTACCCATTTTTAAAACGCTGTATTGATTTGCTGTTGGCAACTATAGCTCTCATTATTTTATCTCCAATATTAATACCTGTAGTTATTATTTTAAAACTTACAGGTGAGCATGAAATATTTTATTTTCAAGAACGTGTAGGCTACAAAAACAAATTGTTTAATATTTGGAAATTTGCAACCATGCTCAAAAATAGCCCCAGCATTGGTACAGGAGAAATTACCCTACGTAACGACCCTAGGGTAATGCCCTTTGGAGCATTTTTGCGTAAAACAAAAATAAATGAACTGCCTCAGGTTATTAATGTACTTAGAGGGGATATGAGTATAGTAGGTGCCCGACCATTAATGATAGTAAGTTTTGAATTGTATGATGAGCAAGTAAAAAGTACTATTTATAATCTACCTCCAGGTATTACTGGTTTAGGCTCATTAATTTTTAGAGATGAAGAAAAATTAATAAGCAATGCTGCTGACCCTAGAGAAATGTACAAGCAAATATACCCTTACAAAGGGCAGTTAGAAATGTGGTATCAGCAACATGCATCTTTGTGGGTAGATGCTAAAATTATTTTTTTAACGGCATGGTCAATTGTTTTTAGCAATAACAACTTGGCTGATAAATTTTTTAAAAATTTACCAAAAAGACCATTTTAATAAGAAATGAAAAAGTGATTGTACTATGAAAACTTGCTACATAATACAACCACTTTTAAATTACATGTTAGCTTATTAAAATTTAATATTCTAACGTTTGAAAATATTATTATTAATTAAATTTTGCTGTAGCAAATTCAACAAACTTTTCATTGCTCATTTTGTTACTTGTGCTTTCATCAGTTTTTGTGTTTTTAAACTGTGCTGTATCTGCCAGGTAATGCATAAACTGCTCTTGTGCTATCCCTGTTCCTGTTACGTGTACGTGAGTAGCATTTTGCATGTATGTGGTAATTTCTTTAAAAAATTTCAACTGAGCTGATTTTTCGTGATTATTAGCATTTTTCTCACTTGAGTTTTGAGAAGCAACCTCTCCTTTTACATGTGCTAATACACTGTAATTTGTATCATCATCACTAGTTTTACCTACTACTGTTGCATGATGGCTATCCATCCATACGGCAAATTGTTTTTGATTACTCATATCATTATTTTTAATTACTCACTACCATTCAATTTTCATGCCGTGTAGTGTTGAGTATAAAAAACCCCTCAAAAAAAATTGAGGGGTTATGTGTAAACTTTTTAAAATTTAAAATATTAAATATTAAAACCAACTGCCTGTAAATGTTTTGTCGTTGTTTTTAGTTTTTCTTATTCTCCGATTTACATCTATTCTGTGTTTAAAAGCTGTAAAAATCATCAACGGAATAAATAATAAAATCATTGGCGGTATCCCCATAAAGCTAATCCATTTACCACCAAATGTTCTTCTCATTGGCCTCCTCAATCGCTCAGCAATTAAATACATGGCAGGTACAATTATTAAGGTCATAAAGAATGCAAATGCAAGCCCAAAAATAATTGTCCAGCTAAGGGGTTTCCAAAATGCCACATTATCACCTCCAAAAAATATGTGTGGGTTAAGCTCACTAAATAGCGTAACAAAATTAATATTAAAGCCAACTGCAATTGGTATAAAGGCTAAAATTGCAGCAAGGGCAGTAAGTAGTACTGGTATAATACGTGTTTTGCCTGCTTGTATAACTGCCTCTCTAGTTTTCATTCCCCGGCCACGTAGCTCTTCAGCAAACTCAATAACAAGTATACCATTTTTTACCACAATACCTGCAAGCCCCACTATACCTAAACCCGTCATTAGTACTGAAGCTTCCATACCAAATATTGAAAAACCAAGTAACACACCAATTATACTAAAAACAATTTCGGTTAATATTATTACTGATTTACTTACTGAATTAAACTGCATTACCAGTGTAAGTAATATTAAACCAAGGGCTATAAATAAAGCTTTTCCTAAAAATGCACCAGTTTCAGCTTGTTGCTCTCCTTCACCAGTTTGTTTAATAGTTACACCATCTTCTTTTTTTGTAAAATTTACTATATGCCCTGCTAGCACTTGGTTTACCGCTGTAGCATTGTAACCTTGTGTGGTTAGTACATTGCTTCGTAACGTAATTAACCTTTTTTGATTTTTACGTTTTACGCTACCAAAAGTGCTTGTAGGCTCTACAGATACTAGAGCACTAATTGGGATATTTTTTACTTGGCCACCACCTGCAAAATCTCTAAAAGATATACGCATGTTTAATAAATCGGCCAGGCTTTTACGTTGCAATTCATTATTACGTAATTGTATTTTATACTCATCTTTGCCTTCTTTAATTTTTGATATTTCTCTACCAAAAAGGGCAGTTCTAATTTCTTGCCCAACTTGAGCAGATGATACACCTTCAATTAAAGCTCTTTGTCTATCTACAGTTAAAGTAATTTCAGGATTATTTAAATCTACATCCATCTTCAACTCTTCCACACCTGGCGTTTGTATACTATCTAAATAGTTTTTTAAATTAACTGATGTTTTTACCAAGTTATCAAAATCTTCACTTGCTACTTCAATGTTAATTGGAGGGTCAGTTGGTGGGCCACCACTTTCTTGATCTACACTAATTTCTGCGCCGGGTATACCTGTAATAGCCTCCCTAATTTTATCTAAATAAGGCTTTGAACTTTTGCCATGCCTTTTCTCATACTCTACAAACGAAACTTGTATACGTCCTAGCTCACTCCTAGTGCTTCTATCGCCTGCTGATGGGTCACTAGCACCAATGGCTACATTACTAATTACACTTTCTACAATGGGGTTTTTTATTCCTTTTTCGTTATTAATTTCTAATACTTTGTTTACTTTAGCTTCTAAGGTTGTTACCACAGAGTCAGTATATTCTACACTAGTACCAACTGGTAATTTTAAGTAAACAAATATTTGGTTAGGATCTCCCTTCGGAAAAAATGCAACGCCAACTCTACCTGTAGAAACTGAAATACCAAAAATAATTACTGATAGTACTAACAGCAAAACCGTACTTAATAACAATTGTACAGGCCTCCATCCCTTTAAAGCCCAACGTAATAAATTTTCGTAGTGGCTCATTATCCATGGCAATGCTTTGTTTTGAAAACCATGTATAGCATCTTCTAACACATACCTATTAAGTAATACCAATAGCATAAAGCATATTAATAAATTACCTAAAAAAGGTGCACCAAGTATATCAAGTAATAAACCAAAACCTATTACAATCCAAAAATATGGCTTCTTAAATATGGCTGATTTTTTTTCTTTTTCACCTTCGGGATGGTTCATAAAATCTACCGCAAAAATGGGGTTCATTATAAAGGCAACAACTAAAGATGCAGCTAAAGTAAAAATAAGCATGGTAGGCAAATACACCATAAACCTACCAATAATACCAGGCCAAAATAGTAATGGAAAAAAAGGGGCAAGCGTTGTAATAGTACCAGCAAGTACTGGTACAAAAACCTCACCGGCTGCATTTTTTGTTGCAATGTTTATTGGTATTTTTCCTTTGCCTTCTACAAAAATTCTATGGGTATTTTCAATTACTACAATGGCATCATCTACAATTACGCCCAGCCCAAAAAGCAGGGCAAAAAGAACCATAAAATTTAAGGTAACATGGGTACCTATTATTAAATCGGCACCGGGTAAAAATACAAAGGCCACAAACATACTTAGCGGTACACTCAATGCCACAAAAAATGCATTGGTTACACCCATAAAAAACATTAAAACAATTAGCACCAACAAAAATCCAATAATTATTGAGTTTACCAACTCATTAAACGATGCTTTTGTTTTAGTGCTTTGATCTCCAGTTACTACAGCATTTAAATTTTCAGGATAGGTTACTCCTTTATTTTCTGCCACAATTTTTTGAACGGCATCACTAGTTTCTATTAAATTTTCTCCGCTACGTTTAATAATATTTAGTGTTACTACATTTTTACCATCAAGCCGTGCAAAACTTTCTGCATTTTTTGTGGTATCTTTTATAATGGCAATATCTTTTAAATAAATAGGAGAGCCATTTGTATTACGTACAATAACTTTTTCAATATCGTATGCTGTTTTAAATTGCCCTTTAAGCTGTAAGTTTCTTTTCATATCACCTACATCTAACAAGCCGCCTGAAATATCTAAGTTTTCTCTTGCTACAGCATTGCCAATATCATCAAAAGTTACCCCTGCACTTTGCATACGGTAATTATCAACATTTATTTGAAACTCTCTTTCTGGTGCACCTACTATGTCAATTCTATTTATTTGAGATATTTCTTCCAGCCTATCTTTTAAATCATCTGCAAACTTTTTTAGTTTAGCCATTTCATAATCACCACTTAAGTTTACATACATAATTGGTTGGTCACTTAAGTTTACCTCTTGTGCTGTTGGCTCTTGTGTAAGATCAGTAGGTAAATCTTGCTTGGCCTTATCTATAGCATCTTTTACTTTTTGCAGGGCAATATCGGTTTTTACTTCAGTATCAAACTCTACCGTAATGGCACTAAAATCTTGCTGAGATGTACTGGTAAATTTTTTAATTTTTACGCCGGTAATACCTTTAATTTGTTTCTCAATTGGCCTTGTAACAAGGTTTTCAATATCTTTTGGTGAGTTACCTACATAAATGGTTTGTACAAAAATGGTAGGTATAACAATTTCAGGAAACTGCTCTTTGGGCAGTGTTAAAAATTGGTACACACCAGCTAGTGTAACAAATAACATTATTAAATAAATAGATGTTTTATTGTTTATACTCCAGCTTGTGGGTTTAAATTCTTTTACTTTATGTTTATATTTTTTTATGGCACTCATTGAGATAGTATTAAGTGTTGAGTATTAAGTATTGAGACACTAGTTGTTAGATAGTAGTTATAAGAATAAAGAATTATTAATGAAGTAAATAATTTTTAGCGTAGCTATTCATTAAAAAACAATCTTAAAACATTATTAATTATTCTTTTTAAAATTATCAATTAGCTACATTCCTGTTTTTAACTGTTGTCCTTCATATAAGCCTGCGTACCCTTCTACAATTAATGCATCGCCTGCTTTAAGGCCTGTTTTTATTTCAATATTAGCATCGTTTATCATGCCTACATTTACTATGCGTTTACGAGCTATTAATTTACCATTTTCATTATTTGCTACCATTACAAATTTGCCTTTATCATCATTTTGTAAAGTTTTTAACGGTACAGCAATTGTGTTGGCTACATAATAATCTCTAACCTTTAGCAAGGCTAATTGGTTTGGGTTTAGGCTAGGGTCAGATGGTAATTTTGCTTCAACCATAAACCCCCTTGTAGTAGCATCTATACTAGCACCAATAAAGCTAATGGTACTGTTATATGTTTTCTTAGTATCAGGCATTGTAATTACTACAGCAGTACCTCTGCTTACTGTACCTAAATAATTTTCAGGAATACTGCTTATCACTTTTAAGCTACTTTTATTTACAATTTTTATTTGTGCACCCATGGCACCAATGCCACTAAAATTTTCTCCCACTCTTATGTTTACAACATCTGCTACTCCACTTACATCGCTGTACACATTAGCAGTATTTAATTGGGCTTGTGCTAGTTTTACTTGCTCTCCTATTTGTGTTAATGAGTTTTCAAGTGCTGTTACATTTGTTTTGGCGGTAAGCAATTGCACTTCTGTACCAATGCCTTTATCCCACAGGTTTTTTTGACGTTCGTATAAACTTTTAGCTAAGGCCAATTGTGTTTTTATTCCGGCTGCTTGTTGCCTTGCTGCCTGTACCTGCTGAGCTTGTATACTATTATCTAACCTTAATAATAGCTGCCCTTTTTTTACAAATTGCCCCTGCTTTACTAGTACTTGTTTTACTTGCCCCCCCATACCGTTTGGAGAAATATAGGAGCTATTTTCAGCATCTACTTTACCTTGTAGCTCAATATAATGTTCAAAATTTTGAACAGTAACTGGTATAAATGCTACTAATTTTATTTTAGATGGGTTTGCACTTGTAGTATCAAGTTTTAATAACTCGGTTTGTAGTGCTGCTATTTTAGCATCACTTTTTTCCTTTTCGCTTTTAAGTTTTTCTAGCTCTACTTTTTTATCAGTAAGTAAAGCGTTACTTTCTTTTTTGCTAGTTCCTCCACAGCCGCTAACTAGTGTACTTGTTGTAAAAGCAAGAGCAAAAATGGTTTTTTGTACTGTAAACATATAAGTGTTGTTAGAATGTGTAATGATATTTATTTATAGCTTGCCAATAGCTTTATTAAAATCTATTTTGGCAATAATGGCATCGTATAATGCACTGTAATAATTATTTTGTGCAACTTTCAGTTCCGCTTGTGCATTGTATATTTCTTGGTTGCTACCTAAGCCTTGTTCATATTTTAATTTTGTAGTAGCATATACTTTTTCTGCAAGGGTTACATTTTTCTTTTGATTATCCAGCGTAATAACTGCAGTAGTAATTTTAATTCGGGCTTGTACAACATCGTTATCAATGTTTTGCTTAAGCTGCTCTATATTATTATTTGTTCTTTCTACTTCAAGCTTAGCTTTTTGTACTTTGGAGCCATTTGCAAAACCATCAAAAATTGGTACTGATAATCTTAAGCCAATCAATGATGTAGTGTACCAGGGGCCACCTTTAAAAAAATCGAATTTGGTACGTTGTGCATTTTTACTATAGCTGCCATAAGCAGATAGGGTAGGGAGATAGCTCAATTTATACCTTCTTACATTGTACTCATTTAGCTTTTTACTTAATTCTAAAAATTGATACTCTTTTCTATCAGAATATGTGTAATCTGCTACCAAAATATTGTTTTTAATAATATCATCTGTAATACTATCTGTAAGTAGTAGTGTATCTTTTTGAGGCATATTCATTAAAAACTTTAGCCCTGCATTGCCTGCATCTAATTGGTTTTGTATTTTTAGTTTTTCTGTTTGTAGGTTATTTAATTGCACACTTACCTTATCTACATCCAATCGTTCTGCAAAGCCTTGTTTATAAATTTCTTTAGTATCTGCCAATAGTTTATCAAAGCGTTCAATATTTGCATCAATAGATGTTAATTGTTGCTTACCAACCACTAGCTGATAATATATTTTTTGTACGTTTAGATTAATATTTTCTTCAGTTATTTCAGTTTGTTTATTATAAAAATCTAACGCTACACCCCTTGCTATAAGCCCTACAAATACTTGTCCATCAAATAATAATTGGTCCACATCTATACTACCGGTAGAACTATATTTTGTGCCAAACTTTACAGGAAAATAAGTGCCAGCTGGGCCCCCAGCAATTTCTGCCGGTAGTAAACTTGTAGGTATAGTTAAATAATCTTGAAAAGTACCAGAGCCTTTTATTTGTGGGTAAGCAGCAGAGGTTATCTCTCTATTAGTTTGTTGCTGTACCCTATAATCAATGAGTGCATTTTTTACTTGTAAATTATTTTGCTTGGCATAAGTAACCGCTTGTACAACAGTAAATTTATTTATTTTTTGAGCCTGTGCACCAATGTTCCACAAAAGCAAAACCAAAATTATTTTTAAATATTTGTTAATGTAATATGTCATTATCTATTTTTTATTTTTTCTTTCTTCTAAATATTTAGTAGTTAATTTGTAGCCCTTTGGCGATACCATGCCAAATAAAAAGTAAACAATTAATTCTTCTTCAATAGTGCTAATATCATACTTTACGGTGCTATGAAACTCTGGGTTAAAAGATAACATCATACTTGCTACCCTAAATCTGGCTATTACTTCTACTTTTAAATCATCTCTATACAAACCTTCGGCAATACCTCTTAAAATGTTAGTTTCTATTATACTGTATATATATTCATTTTTAAATGCTAGATATTGTGTAAATGCTTCTGGGTGATACTTACGCATTTCAAAAATTATGGCAGGGTTCATTTTACTAAACATTTCCATCATAAAATCTATTGCTAAAAATATTTCATGCACGGCATTTTTTGAAGCAAGCACATCTGCATGGCAGTGGCATTTATTAGCTTCTAATATTGATACAATTACTTCTTTTACCAGTGCATCTTTATCTACAAAATGTAAATAAATTGTTTTTTTACTCATTCCTAAATTACTGGCAATATCATCCATGCTTACACTTCGTATACCATATTGCATAAAAAGATCATGTGCCTTTAATCTTATTCTTGTGGCTATTATTGCTTGTTCTTCCATAGTTACTGTGCAAAACTAAGGAAACTTTTTGTGTAATCATAGTTTCCATGTTAAAAAATTATTACCGTTTGTCATATTTTGTTTAGTAAAAAATGTAATTACATATTTGTTTAGCATTTGTATTTTATTAATCATTTACTTAATACCATTAATTTATATTTGTATTTATATAGTATATTAGTAAGTATGGATAAGCAATTTGAATATGGTAAAGTGTTTCAGTATTTTTTACAAGGGCTTTTAATATTAGCCCCAGTGGCTATTAGTATTTATGCCCTGTTTTTTGTAGTAAGCACTATTGATGGGTGGCTACCTATTTTTCATTATACTGATAATGCTGGCAATGAACATACACAAAATTATGGGCTAGGTTTTATTATTATTTTGAGCTCAATAGTAGTTATAGGCTATTTTAGTTCATTCTTTATTACTAGCCGTATCGTTAGTTTCTTAGATAGGATAATGCAAAAAACTCCCGGTATAAAACACATATATGGTACAACAAGAGATTTTTTTGAAGCATTTACAGGCGATAAAAAAAAGTTTACACAAAATGTGTTAGCTAATGTTGATGATAATGATGTGTGGCGTATGGGTTTTATTACAAAAGATGATATGAGCGATTTTGGATTGATAGATTATGTAGCTGTTTATGTACCTATGGCTTACTCAGTAGCAGGCAATGTGTACATTATTCCTAAAAGCAGAATAAAGCATATCACAAATATTACCAGTGCACAAACAATGAAATTTGCTGTAAGTGGAGGTGTTACTGATGTATCGGAAGAGGATATTAAAAAAGTTTAAAACTAGATTAGTAAATTAGTAGTTATTTACGCTAAATTTATTAATAATACAATTTGAGAAGCAACCTTACAATCATCATAAAAAGCAAATGAAAAAAACATTAATATCAGTTTTTTTTACTGGGTTTTTACTTTGCTGTAGCCTACAAACTTTTTGTTGGGGATTTTATGCCCACCAAAAAATAAATTATTATGCTACTTTTTTATTACCTCCACAAATGATAGTGTTGTATAAGCCTAATATTATTTTTTTATCGGAGCATGCAATAGATCCTGATAAAAGACGGTATGCAGTAAAAGAAGAAGGCCCAAAACACTTTATAGATATTGATTATTATGGTAAATACCCATTTGATAGTTTACCACATAAATGGACCGATGCAGTGGCAAAATTTACTGAAGATACTTTACAGAGCCAAGGTATTGTACCTTGGCATGTACAAGTAATGTTGCAAAGACTTACCGCAGCATTTAGAGATAAAAACTTTAGTAGAATTATGAAAAATAGTGCTGAGCTTGGGCATTACATTGCCGATGCTCATGTACCCCTGCATGCAAACAGTAATCATAATGGGCAGTACACAAATCAAAAAGGTATACATGGGTTTTGGGAAAGTAGAGTACCAGAACTATTAGCTGAAAAAGAGTGGGACTTTATGATAGGAAAAGCACAGTATATTAAAGACCCTAGTGCATTTATTTGGGATAGAGTTTTAGAAAGTGCTAAAGCAAGTGATAGTGTTTTGTTATTTGAGAGAGAGCTAACTAAACAATTTTCAGCAGATGAAAAATACTCTTTCGAAAATAGAAATGGAAAAACAATAAAACAATATAGCACAGCATTTAGCCTTGCTTTTAATAAAAAGTTAGATGGTATGATAGAACGTAGAATGAGGTTGGCCATTAGTAGCATAGCTTCATTTTGGTATACAGCTTGGATAAATGCAGGACAACCAGATTTGAAAGTTTTAGTAAATCAAAAATTTACTGAAGCAGATGCAAAAGAATTTGATGACTTAAATGCAAAATGGAATAGTGGTGGTAAAATGATTGGCAAAGAGGAAGAGTAGAAAATTTTTAAAATTTCAAATTATTTTTAGAAGAATAGGAATAATATTAAATTTTTTTTGGTGAGAAGTAAATTTACACTCCAAAAATTTATATAAAACTTAAAAAATTTACGCATTTCAAGAAATTTTAAATAAGCGTACATAAAATTTTATACAATTAGTGCATAAATGGCATCAGTATTATTTAAAATTCAGCAATTATTTTACAAAACTAAGCCTTACTTTTGCCCGTTCTAAAAACCATTAACTGTGCAATATAATTTTAATGCAGGGCCATCAATATTGCCCACACAAGTATTTACAGAAGCAGCTGCAGCAGTACTAAATTACAATAACAGTGGCTTATCTATACTAGAGTATGGCCACCGTACCCCTGCCTTTGAAGCCATAATGCAAGAAGCAAGGCAATTAGTAAAAGAATTAATGAATTTAGATGCAGACCACGAAGTACTTTTTTTACACGGCGGAGCAAGCACACAATTTATGCAAGTGCCTTTTAACTTGTTAGATGTAAAAGATACTGCGGCATTTTCCGATACTGGAGTATGGGCTTCAAAAGCTATACAAGAAGCAAAATTGTTTGGTAAGCCTGAAGTTGTTTGCTCATCAAAGGATAAAAATTATACCTATTTGCCAAAAGATTTTGCAGTGCCTAACGATGCAAAATATTTTCATGTAACCAGCAATAATACTATATATGGTACACAATGGCAGCAATTGCCAATTACAAGCAATAGTATTGTTGTAGATATGAGTAGTGATATTTTAAGCAGGCAACTTGATTTTAATAAGTACGATTTAATTTATGCTGGTGCACAAAAAAATATTGGTGCCGCTGGAGTTACAATTGTTATTGTTAATAAAAATGTATTAGGTAAAACAAAAAGAGCAATACCTACTATGATGGATTATAGGAATCATATTGCTGAAGGTAGCATGCTTAACACTCCTCCTGTATTTGCTGTATATACTTGCATGCTTACTTTGCGTTGGCTAAAACAACAAGGTGGTGTGCAAGCCATTGAAAAAATAAACAATGAAAAAGCAACTTTATTATACAACGAAATAGATAGAAACAGTTTGTTTAAAGGTACTGTTGTAGCTGAAGATAGAAGCAAAATGAATGTATGTTTTTTAATGAATGAGGTTGCAAATGAAAAAGCATTTTTAGATTTTGCAGCAAATAAAAATATTGTGGGTATAAAAGGGCATAGAAGCGTAGGTGGTTTTAGAGCATCACTATACAATGCAATGCCATTAAGCAGTGTAGCTTATTTGGTAAATGCTTTGCAAGAGTTTGAACAAATTACAAATAAATAAATTTTGATGAAATTTCAGTATAATAATTTTACAAAATAATTTAGTTCACACTTTTTAACTTACCAATTCCTAATTAAAATATAGTAATACTAAAAACAAATATGATCACCATTACTCCATTTGCAGCACTTAGGCCACAAGTAGCATTAGCAAAAGCTGTGGCAAGCAAGCCATACGATGTATTAAATAGTGCTGAGGCAAAAGATGAAACATTGGGAAACCCCAATTCTTTTTTACACATAACCAAAAGTGAAATTGACTTAGCTGATGATGTAGATTGTCATAGCCAACAGGTTTACGATAAAGCCAAAGAAAATTTATTAGCATTTATAAGCAGAGATATTTTGTTTAAAGAAAATAAACCTTGCTACTATATTTATGAATTAATAATGAATGGTAAAAGCCAAACAGGCCTTGTATGCGGTAGTAGCATTGCAGATTATGAAGATGGTAAAATAAAGAAACACGAATTTACCAGGCCCCAAAAAGAACTAGATAGAATAAACCATATTATTACAACAGGAGCACAAACCGGTAATGTATTTTTAGCATATAAAAATGTATCAGAGATTGATGAGTTAATTGAAAAGTGTAAAACAGAAAAATCTGCAAATTATAGTTTTGAAGCAGATGATGCTGTACAACATAATATTTGGGTGGTAAATGATGATACAACCATTAGCAAATTAACTAACTTATTTAAAAAAAATGTGCCTGCAACATACATAGCTGATGGGCATCACAGAGCAGCCTCTGCTGCTAAAGCTTATGCTACTGCCATTGAAAAAGGTTTGGAATGTTCAAAGATTTTTTTGACAACTATTTTTCCTGCTAACCAATTGCATATTTTAGATTACAATAGAGTGGTAAAAGATTTGAATGGCTATACTGAAGAAAACTTTTTGCATTTAGTTAAAAAAAATTTTAGTGTACAAAAAGTATCTGAAGCTTATAAACCAGCAGCCCCACATCAATTTGGTTTGTACATTAACAAACAATGGTATGCACTTACTGCAAATGATAATATAATTGATCAGGATGTGTTGGGTGTGTTAGATGTAAATATTATTGAGAAGAATATACTACAACCTATATTAGATATTCAAGATCAACGAACAGATACCCGTATTGATTTTGTTGGCGGTATTAGGGGGCTAAAAGAACTAGAAAAAAGGGTAGATAGCGGCGAAATGGCTTTGGCTATAAGCTTGAACCCTGTTACAATGGAACAACTTTTTAATGTAGCAGATAGTGGTAATGTAATGCCACCAAAATGCACTTGGTTTGAGCCAAAATTAAGAGATGGATTACTTACACATTTAATTAACTAAAAATGGAATGCTATGCAAGCATCCTATTTTATCTTTACGAGTATTGCAAGTATTTATTTAAAAAATTATTTTAAAAAATAGTAGCATTAGTTGTTAGATACAATCTTTAAGATTTCTATTTATCATATTTAAAAATTACCCATGAAAAAAAATGGTCTTTTATTCACTCTTATTTTAATGCTTGCAATAAATTCTTTACAAGCTCAAACCGCCGATGAATTAAACAAAACTGCTGTTAATTATTTAAAAACTGCAGACTATGCAAATGCCATAATTGCTTTAAATAGAAGTATACAATTAGAACCAAATAATGCAAGCACAATTAAAAATTTAGCGCTAACATATTACTACCAAAAAGATAATCCAAAAGCATTAGAAACTATAAAGCAATTGTTAGATGATGTAAATGGTGATGACCAATCATACCAAATAGCAGGCTCTATTTACAGGCAACAAGAAGATTTGAAGGAAGCTCAAAAATTATACAAAAAGGGTTTGAAGAAGTTTCCAACAAGTGGCCCATTATACAGTGAGCTTGGTGAGGTGCAATTAGCTGATAAAAATATAGAAGCAATTAAAACTTGGGAAAACGGAATAAAAGCTGACCCCAATTATAGTAGAAATTATTACAACGCTGCAAAGTTTTATTTTTTTACAAAAGATAGAGTGTGGAGTTTAATTTATGGAGAAACTTTTATTAACCTTGAGCCTAAAGGAGAAAGAACCGATGAAACTAAACAGTTGCTTATAGATGGATATAAAAAATTATTTGCAAACCCAAATTTGCTAACGGGCAACGTAGACAAAAATAAATTTGTATTACAGTATTTAAATACCATGAACCAACAAACATCTGCCATTAGCCAAGGTATAAATGTAGAAAGCCTAACAATGGTTCGTACCCTTTTTATTGTGAATTGGTTTGGCCAGGCAAATAAGCATAATGTAAAATTATTTGATTATCAACAACAGTTATTAAAGGAAGGTATGTTTGATGCATATAACCAATGGTTGTTTGGTGTTAATCAAAATGCGGCTAGTTATCAAAATTGGATAAAGACACATGCCGAAGAAAATAATGCATTTTTAAAAGCTCAAAAAGCTAGATTATTTAAAGTACCTGCTGGGCAATACTATCATTAACATACATTACATTTACCTTAACTTTAAATAAAAAACAAGCACAAATGAATAAAGTATTATTTTTTGCAACCACAATAGTTGCATTAGCAGCTTGCAATAGCAGTGACACAAAAGTAGAAACCATTGAAAAACAGAAAGTAGCTACCATCGTTGATGGCAAAAATTATACAGTAGATGCTTCTAGCACCGTAACTTGGACCGGCTCTAAACCAACTGGAAAACATTCGGGCACATTTTCTGTAAAGGATGGCTCATTTATAGTAAAAGATAATAATTTGGTGGGCGGAAAGTTCACTATAGATATTAATTCTTTAAGCAATCAAGATCTTGCAACTGATACAACCATGAAAGCTAAATTAGAAGGGCATTTAAAAAGTTCAGATTTTTTTGATGTTGCAAAATACCCAACTGCAACTTTTGAGATAACTGAAATACAAGCATCTACTGACACTACAAAAAAAGATGTTACACATACAATAAAAGGAAACCTAACTTTAAAAGATAGTACAAAGAATATTAGCATACCTGCTAGAGTAACTATAGACGCTGCAACATTAACAGCAACTGCTGATTTTAGCATTGATAGAACTTTATGGGGCATGAGTTACAAAGGACCAAATAACCCTCAGGATTGGGTTATAAGCAAAGAAGTAGCATTAAAACTAAATCTTACAGCAACTGCAAAATAAATCTTTAATAAAAAATTTACAGTTTTTAAGCACATTACTTTGTTTACATAAAATAATCTATCAGTTTAATAAAATTTTGATAAATAATAAAAATAATTTGTAAAATATTTATTTAGTAGCCACTCTTTTAAGGTGGCTTTTTTTGTATAACTTAGTTTTTCAAATAGCTGCCAAATAATGAACAACCAATCTAGAATTTTTGATTTTTTATACTATCAACAGAGCAAATTTGCCAAAGCTGATATGCTCACATCAAAAGTTGATGGTGCATGGGTTTCATTAAGTACCAATACGGTAATTAACTTAGTAAATAAATTAAGTGCTGGCTTATTAAAACTTGGATTAAGTGGGCAGGGTAAAACTGTAGAAGAGCAAGATAAAGTAGCTTTGATAAGTAGAAACCGCCCTGAGTGGCTCATTTTAGATTTAGCCTGCCAACAAATTGGTGTTTTGCTTTGTCCAATTTATCCTACAACAAATGTAAATGAACTACAATTTATTTTTAATGATGCAGCAGTAAAAGTTGCATTTATAAGCGGTACAGATATATTACATAAAGTAAATAATATCAAAACTAATGTACCCTCTTTACAGCAAGTTTTTAGTTTTGATGCTGAAGATGAAGTACCATTTTGGGAATCTCTTATAGAAAATGTTACTGATAAAGAATTAGCAGCTGTAGAGGCCATAAAAATTTTAATTAAAGCAAGTGATTGTGCTACAATTATATACACATCTGGCACAACTGGCACACCTAAGGGTGTAATGTTAAGCCATGGCAATATTGTAAGCAATGTAATTAATGGCAAAGAAAGTTTTCCATTTAGCGATAACCCACAAACAGGGCGTACACTCAGCTTTTTACCCCTAAACCATATTTTTGAACGTGTAGCATCGTACATATTTATGTATAGCGGCCATAGTATTTATTTTGCTGAAAGTTTAGAAACCATTGGCGATAATTTAAAAGAAATACAACCTACCGTATTTTGTACCGTACCAAGGCTGCTTGAAAAAGTGTGCGAAAAAATTATGGCAGCCGGTGCAAATTTAACCGGTACAAAAAAGCAACTTTTTTATTGGGCAGTTGGGCTTGCAGAAAAATATGATAATTTAAAAAGTGGAGGTGTATTTTACAATATGCAATTAGCATTAGCCAACAAACTTATTTTTAGTAAATGGCGTGCAGCTCTAGGCGGTAATATTCAATATATAATTACAGGAGGTGCAGCTTGCCAAGTAAGGCTCATTAAAATTTTTAATGCAGCACAAATACCATTGTTTGAAGGGTATGGCCCTACCGAAAATAGCCCTGTTATTAGTGTAAATCAGCGCCGTAATGGAGGTATGAAATTTGGTACCGTAGGCCCTGTAATACAAGGCCAACAAGTAAAATTAATGCCTGATGGCGAAATTTGTGTGCAAGGCCCAAGCGTAATGATGGGGTATTATAAACGCCCCGATTTAACTGCTGAAACCCTAATAGATGGTTGGCTACACACCGGCGATATTGGAGTGTTTGAAGATGAAAAGTTTTTGAAAATTACCGATAGAAAAAAAGAATTATTTAAAACTAGTGGAGGTAAATACGTAGCGCCGGCTCCTATAGAAAATAAAATGAAGGAGAGCATCTTTGTGGAACAAATTATTATTTTAGGGGCAGAGCAAAAATTTGTTAGTGCATTAATTGTACCATCTATGCCTAATGTAAAAGAATGGATGCGTACGCAAAACATTATTTTTACCACCAATGAAGAAGCTGTTCAACACCCAAAAGTTAGAGAATTATTTAAAGAATTAATTGAAGCTTTTAATAAATTTTTTAACCCGGTAGAACAAGTTAAAAAATTTGAATTATTACCCGATGAATGGACGATTGAAAGCGGCGAACTTACCCCAACTTTAAAATTAAAAAGAAAAGTAATTTTAGAGAAATTTAAGCCAATTATTGAAAGGATATATCAATAAAATAAATTATGATAAAAGTTGGAAACTATATATTGGTACTTATAATTTTATCTTCATGTTGCATAGGCAATAGAAAATGCCAAATAAATAATTTTATAATATACTTTAGGCTTGTAGATAAAAGTACAAATAACGATCTATTATATGGGCCTTCAAAGCTCTACAATAAAGATGATTTAAAACTTTACACTATTAAAGGAATTGATACAATTACAGAAAAAGTTTATTTCTCTGCAAGCAATACAATTAATGGAGACAGCTTGGTATATGCTTTCATAAATTACACTAACTATGAAAACTTATATCTTAAATTAAACAATGTAGATGTAGATACAATTGCAACTACTTACAACGTTATTGATAAATCATCTTGTTGCGATGATTTAATAGAAACGAGTTTTATAAAATTTAATAATACAGATATTGCAACTCCAGTAAATGGAGTATATACATTAAAAAAATAATGTTAGTTTCCAAAAAGTTGCCCATCTCCCAAAGTTGCCCTTGGTACCTTGCCTAAATGTTTATAAGCTTTGGCAGTGGCTTCTCTACCTCTTGCTGTACGCATAATAAAGCCTTCTTGTATTAAAAAGGGTTCATACACTTCTTCCAATGTGCCAGGCTCTTCACCCACGGCTGTAGCTATTGTAGTTATGCCCACAGGCCCTCCCTTAAACTTTTCTATAATTGTGCCTAATATTCTATTATCCATTTCATCAAGCCCATAAGCATCTACATGCAATGCTTTTAAAGCATGTTCAGTAATTGTCATATCAATAACACCATTACCTATTACTTGTGCAAAATCTCTTACTCTACGCAGCAAGCCATTGGCAATACGTGGTGTGCCTCTGCTACGGCCTGCTATTTCGGTAGCAGCATCGCTAGTAATTTTGGTTTGTAAAATACTTGCACTGCGTAACAAAATATTTGTAAGTGTAGTTTTATCATAATATTCAAGCCTGCTTTTAATACCAAACCTCGATAATAATGGTGCAGTAAGCAAACCGCTACGGGTGGTAGCCCCAATGAGGGTAAATGGATTTATATCTATTTGAATGCTCCTTGCTGCAGGGCCACTATCTATCATTATATCTATTCTATAATCTTCCATGGCTGCATACAAATATTCTTCTACTACATTACTCAGTCTGTGTATTTCATCAATAAAAAGTACATCGTTTGGTTCAAGGTTGGTTAGTAAACCGGCAAGGTCGCCGGGTTTTTCAATAACGGGCCCACTAGTTTCTTTAATATTTACTTGCAGCTCATTTGCTACTATACGGCTTAATGTTGTTTTACCTAAGCCCGGTGGGCCATGAAAAAGTATATGGTCTAAAGCTTCTCCACGTAATTTAGCTGCTTTTATAAATATTCTGAGGTTTTCAATAGTTTGTGGTTGCCCAGCAAAATCAGCAATTTGCCCTGGCCGAATGTTGTTTTCAAACTCCTTTTCGGCGGTAGTTTGCTTATTATTATCTGTATTTAAATTAGGGTTAGCCATGCTGTAAAAATAACGAAATAAAGGGTTAGCTGCAATAAGCTTTTCTTTAAACAAAATTTTGCAGTTGGCTCAAAATTGAAAACATCTTTTCAAAAAATGTCTTCTTTAGCCTAAAATATGTTTGTGTTTTAGGCAATTCATTAATTAATTATTTGGTATAAAAACAAAAACCCCAATGCGTAAAATTGCATTGGAGTTGTAAAAGTGTTTTTTTGCTATTACTTAGCCTTCACATTCACGGCAACTCTTCTGTTCATTGCTTTACCCTCAGCAGTTGCGTTATCGCCAATAGGATGTTCAGCACCATATCCTTTTGCAGCTGCAAATGAAGTTGTAGCAGCACCAAGTTTAATTACCATAGCAGCAACTGCATCAGCTCTTTTTTGTGAAAGGGCAATATTTTTATTAGCATCGCCAGTATTATCTGTATAACCACCAAATTTAAACTGTGCAGTTGCATAAGCTTTAGATATTGATACCATATTCTTTAACTGATTAGCACTCTGCTCTGTTAAATCAGCACCACCAGTTTTAAAATGCACATTTGTAAATTCAAACCAATTACCTTTTACAGTATCAATTATTGCATTTTTATCATTTAAAAAATTAATTAATTTGGCTTCTGTACTATTAGCACCAACCTTTAACTCAGCACCGTTTGGTAAAGTAAAAGTTGTAATAGCACCTTCGTTGTAATTAAACTCTCCGGTTAAGGTATCAATTACACCAGCAGCAACCATAGTTGTATTTTCATTCATTATTGTAGGTTGGTCTGTAATTTGGTTAGCATTATCATGTGTAGCTGTTGTATGATTTATATTACCACTATTGTTGCATCCTTTACTAAAATAGTATAATGCTGCAATAGATAAGCCAGCTAAAACTAAAAAAGGCAATAACCAACCCATACCTAATCCAGTTTTTTTATTTTCCTCATGGCCATGTTCTACATGTGCAGTATTAATGTGAGAACTACTGTGTTGTGTGTTGGTATTTTTATATGTTGGCAAGCTAAACCCAGCAGGTAGTGCATTCAAAGCTTCTTGCTTTTGTGTATTTAAAAAACTACTCAAGCCACTTGCTTGTAGCTCATTGGTTTGCATGTATTTACCAATAAAGCCCAATATTGCAGGTGCTACCATACTTAAAATGTTGCCCACACTTGAGCTCTTAATGCCAGCAAAGTTTGAAATTAAATTAGTTATAGTATTGCTCTGCCCACTATTGCCATAAATTGCAGAAATCATACTGCTACTTTTGCTTAATAAATTATGGTTATTTTCTGGCTCTAAAAAATTGTTTAAATTATCTAAAATGCCGCTATTACTTTGTTCTGCAGCCATGTTTGCAATTTGTGTTGCCCCTTCTGTACTGTGAGCTTTATCTGCAGTGCCAATAATTATTGATGGTATAGCGGCTTGTATAGCTTTAGCAATACTGTTTTCATTTTCACCAAGAGTTTCACTTGCTTTACTAACTAGGTCATTATTAAAGTAGCTTTTTGCCATTTCAACAAGGTCAAATGTGCTCATTTTATTCAGTTTTTAAGTTAAAAATATTTGCAATGTTACAATAATTTATAATACTTTATGATATAGAGGATTGTACTGCCTTTTATAATGGTAATTTGCCATTAGTAAAACAGAAAAAACTTATACATAGGCCTCTATTAAATTTGTAATAATGAGTAGACTAAAAAGATATTGGCTTTGCCAAATAATAGGCTGGGGTAGTTTTTTACTATTACAGATATTTGTAGCATACCAATACACACCAGATATATATTTAAAGCCGCTTTTAAAAAGAAATTTATTTTTCTATACACTGCTTATAGATTTTTTCTGCTTTATTGGGTCAACTCATTTACTCAGGTATGCCCTTAAAAAATTAAATTGGATTAGTCTTTCGCCAGAAAAAGTAGTACTTATTTTCGTTTTTGGTATAACTGCTGCCTCTACTTTGGAATTTTACAGCTCTACTTTACTAACTGATATTCCAGGTTTATCACTTGATAAATACGAAATAGCCGAACGAAAAGATAAAGCCATAACAATGGAAAAAGATCTTGGTTTGGCAAACACTACATATTATTTGTATGATGTGGGTGGGGTAAAAGACTCAACAAAGTTTTCAAAGTTTTCTAAAATTAAAAAGAGTACAAGCTGGTATAGAGATGCTGCTGGCAACTGGCAATTTGAAGAGCAACGCAAAGGGCAAAAATTTGGAGGCTTTTTTGGCACTACAATTTTAATTGCCTTATGGTTATTAATTTATTTTGTATGGCATTATGTAGCAAAAAATAGAAAAGATCAGCTAGATAAATTAAAACTGGAAGCTGCTGTAAAATCACTGGAATTAAAAACTATAAAATCTCACATAAACCCTCATTTTATTTTCAATGCATTAAATAGTATTAGGGCTTTGGTAGATGAGAATCCTGAAAGAGCAAGAACAGCAATAACTGAGCTTAGTAATATATTAAGAAGTAGCTTAAAAGCCGAAACCTTAGAAACCGTGCCTTTACAGCAAGAGCTAGAAATTGTGAAAGATTACCTTGCCCTTGAGCACATGCGTTTTGAAGAAAGATTGCAAATAGAAATGGATATTAGCAAGGATACGCTAACACAGCCCGTACCTCCAATGATGTTACAAACATTAGTTGAAAATGCTATAAAACATGGAATAAGTAAGCATGAAAACGGGGGGGTAATAAAAATAAAATCTTATTTCAATAATAACAACTTGGAATTAATTGTTCAAAATACAGGGGCTGTAATAGCTGTAGATGAAACTTTAGTACCAGGTTTCGGTATTAGAAGTACACAAGAAAGATTAAATTTGCTATATCACAACAAGGCACATTTTTTAATGGAAAATATTGAAAACAAATTTGTACAATGTACCATTACAATGCCTAAAGTTTAAAAATAAATCGTACCATGTTTAAAGCATTAATAATTGATGATGAGAGGCTAGCCCGTAATGAACTAAAAAAATTATTATCTGATTTTGCTGAAATTGAAGTTATTGGAGAAGCAGCAAATGCAAAAGAAGGGGTAGAAAAAATAGATAGTTTAATGCCTGATTTAATTTTTTTAGATATTCAAATGCCGGGTAAAACTGGCTTTGATATGTTAGAGGAATTAGACAAAGCACCTCATGTAATATTTACTACAGCTTACGATGAATTTGCCCTGAAAGCTTTTGAAGTAAATGCTTTAGATTATTTAATGAAACCCATAGAGCCACAACGCCTTGGCGATGCTATTCATAAACTACAATTAGCTGAAGAAAAAGAACAAGCAGCTGCAATGGCTGGCTTAAGTAGGGGTATTTTAAGTGAAAATGATCAGGTATTTGTAAAAGATGGGGAGCGTTGCTGGTTTGTAAAACTAAGTGAAGTAAGGCTTTTTGAAAGTGTAGGTAATTATGCAAAAGTGTTTTTTGGAGGTAATAAACCACTCATATTAAAATCATTAAATGCATTAGAAGAAAGGCTTGATGAAAAAGTGTTTTTTAGAGCTAACCGTAAGCATATTATTAATTTGCACATGATAGAAAAAGTAGAAACTTTTTTTAATGGAGGGTTGATGTTGGATTTAAAAGGTGGAGAAAAAATAGAAGTTAGTCGCCGCCAGGCAGTAAAGTTTAAAGAAATGATGAGCCTATAATGTAATCATTAGTAAGTATAAAGCATTTACAAAAGATAAATAATTTTGGTATTCACAAGGTTATTTTTTGTATTGTACTTATAGAGAATGTATTGCTGCTGCCATTTCTTTTATTAAACTGGCATCTTTTTCAATTGCATTACCCACCACTATTACATCGGCACCAGCTTTACAATTAGCATACGCTTTGTCTGCAGTAGTTATACCTCCACCCACAATTAATGGTACATTTATACAACCGGATACTTTTTGTATCATCGATTCTGTAATAGCTGTTTTAGCGCCACTACCAGCATCCATGTATATTAATTTCATACCAAGCATTTCACCAGCCATAGCAGTGCACATGGCAATTTCATTTTTATCGCTCGGTAAAGGAGCTGCATTGCTTATATATGAAACAGTAGTTGGGGCACCGCCATCAATTACCATATAACCTGTAGGCATAATTTCTAAACCACTTTGTTTCACTATTGGGGCAGATACTACATGTTGCCCAATTAGTAACTCTGGGTTACGGCCACTTATCAAGCTTAAATACAATAAAGCATCTGCATATTTACTAATTTGAGATGGGCTACCAGGAAAAAGTATTACAGGTATGTTACAATGTTTTTTTATGAGTTGTACACATTCATCTAAATAGTTAGATATTACTAAACTTCCTCCAACCAAAAAGTAATCTACCTGAGCCTCCATTGATAGTTCTACAAGTTCATCCATACTGCTATCATTCACCTTATCAGGATCAATAAGTACCGCAAACTGTTTTTTATTGCGTTTTTTTTGTTCGGTAAGAGACAGATAGATAGTATTAAACATAAACCCTTAGAAACTTTGCTGCAAAAATGCTTGTTTTTTTGTTATTATCGAAATATTAACCATACAAATACTGTAACTATTTACTTTTAATTTTAATATCCACTAATTTTGGCATACATGCCTATTAATATTATACAAGAATTGATTTACAAAACTGCCCGTAGTGGAGGCAAAGGTGGCCAAAATGTAAATAAAGTAGAAACTATGGTTGAAGGCTATTGGCATATTCAACAATCAACACTAATTAATGATAATGAAAAAGCACTAATTACAGCTAAACTTGCAAATAAAATTAATAGCGATGGTTTTTTATTAGTAAAAAGCCAAACAGCCCGTACGCAATTAGCAAATAAAATTGAAGTTGGCAAAAAAATAAATGTACTTGTAGAAAAAGCACTTTTTATACCTACAAAAAGAAAACCCACAAAAATTCCGAAAACGGTAGTACAAAAAAGATTAGATGGCAAAAAAAAGGATGGCTTAATTAAACAACAACGTAAAAAAATAGTAAATAATGACTAAAAATTTACTCCTGTTTTTTTTACTTTTTATTTGTTGTTTAGCCAAAGCACAACAACAAAATATAAAAATTATTTTTAGCCATGTAGCAAATAGTAAAAAAGTAATTTTAAACGACAGTGTGTATACAAACCTACACGGAGAAACTTATACAATTACAAAGTTGAAATATTATGTAAGTAATATTGGATTTGTACAAGAGCCCCAAAATTTAATAACACCATCAGTTTATTTGGTAAATGCTGCAAACAATGAACCTATTATAATTCCTGCACCTATAAATAAATTTACTGCTATTACTTTTTTATTAGGTGTAGATAGTGTGTACAACTATAGTGGAGCACAAACTGGAGCTTTAGATCCATTAAATGATATGTTTTGGGTTTGGAATACTGGCTATATTATGTTTAAACTAGAAGGTAAATCACCAGCAAGTACGCAGTACAATAAAATTGAATACCATATTGGAGGTTATAAAGCCCCATATAAAACAATGCAGCAAATTACATTGCCCATAAGTAACATCATTAATAATACAGTAAATATACAGCTTGATGTGGATGCTTTTTGGGCCAAAAATAAAAACACTAGTATTGCTAAAATGCCCGTGGTAACTACAACTGGTGCTTTAACTGCAAATATTGCCAATAATTTTAAGCACATGTTTACTATAATAAATTAATACACTTTTTTTTGAAAATAAAAGCATTTATATCAATCATTTTGTTTTTAATAGTATCACTATTTTTGATTAGTGCTACAAAAAAAATATTTGCGCCCACTCCAATAATTTTAGATATTCCTACAAATTTTCCTCCATTACCTAATAAAATATTTGCAAAAAACCCACTTACGGAGCAAGGGTTTTTGCTTGGAAAAAAATTATTTTTCGATGCAAGTTTAAGTAAAACTAACGATATAAGTTGTGCTAGCTGCCATCAACCATTTGCTGCATTTGCTAATTATTATCATGATTTTAGCCATGGGGTAAACAATAGTTTTACTACTCGTAATGCCCCATCATTGGTAAATTTATTATGGATGAAAAATTGGCATTGGGATGGGGGGGTAAACCATTTAGAAGTACAACCACTATCACCACTTACTGCCCCAAATGAAATGGGGCAACATCTAGATACATTACTAAATATTTTAAAACAGAATGTTGAGTATAAAAACATGTTTGCAGCTGCATTTGGCGATGAAAAAATAACTTCACAAAGAATGCTGTGGGCATTAAACCAGTTTACAGGCAGCTTAATAAGTGCAAATAGCAAATATGATTTGGTAAAAAACGGAAATGCAACCTTTATAGAACCTGAGCAAAAAGGCTACGAATTATTTAAAGCCAATTGTAACAGCTGCCATAAAGAACCATTATTTACTGATAATAGTTTTAGAAATAACGGAGTTGGTTTAAATGCCAATAATGACATTGGAAGGCAAGGCATTACCCAAATAAAAACGGATTACCTAAAATTTAAAGTGCCAACATTAAGAAATATAGGTTTAACGCTCCCTTATATGCACGATGGTAGATACGCTATTTTAGAAGATGTGATTAAACATTACAGCAATATTAACCCTACAACAACTAACCTTGATGTGGCGCTCACAAAAAAAATAATTTTTACAGAAAAGGAGCAACAACAGTTAATTTTATTTTTATACACACTAACTGACACTAGCTTTACGAAAAACAAACGATTTAATATGTAATTATTAACAGGTAAAAAGTACTATCATTTTTAAGTGCAATTTCAAATCATTATTTTTGCTAAAAAACTAACCCTTAATTGAGCAGTATAAAAAAATTGGCTGGAGATACATTGTGGTACGGGGGTAGTACCATAGCTGCAAGGTTTTTAAATTATCTGCTTACTCCTTACTTAACTTTAAATTTACAGAACGTAAGCGATTATGGAAAAATAGGTTTAATATATTCACTCATACCTATTTTTAATGTAATATTTACTTATGGCTTTGAAACAGCTTATTTTAGATTTGCCAGTAGTAAAGAACAAAACGATAATATATACAGTACAGCAGCCATTTCTTTATTTGTATCTACCATTTTATTTACAATTGTATTATGGCTTAACCAGCATTTACTGGGCCAGTCTATTGGGTTAGAAGCTTTTCCTGATATTATTAAATTAATGATTTTAATAATAGCTATAGATACTTTATCTGCTATACCATTTGCAAAATTAAGACAAAGCTCCAGGCCAATAAAATATGCTTTGGTAAAAATATCGGGCATAATTGCCAATATATTAGTTACTTGGTTTTACATATCATATTGCCCTAAACACTATATAACTAATGATTGGATTTCGCTAATATATGACCCAACTGTAAACCCTGTAACCTATGTTGTACTGGCTAACTTAATACAATCTATCATAACTTTATTATTTTTAAGTGCCGAAATTTTTCAAATAAAATTTGCATTTAACACAAAGCTTTGGAGGCAAATGATGTGGTATGCCATGCCATTAATTTTGGTAGGTATGGGTGGTGTAATTAATGATACAATGAACCGAATAATGATACGGTGGTGGCTACCAGGTACAGAAGAGTTTAGAGAAGCACAAGTGGGTATTTTTAACGCTTGTGCAAAATTAGCCATATTAATAACTTTGTTTGTTCAGGCCTTTAAAATGAGTGCAGAACCTTTCTTTTTTAAGCAGGCCGATGCTTCAAACCCTCAAAAAATGTATGCCCGAATTATGAAATTTTTCATCATAATTTTATCGGTTATGTTTTTGGTGGTAAGTTTATATATACCTATTTGGAAATATTTTATTGGCCCAAGATATTGGGAAGGTTTAGGTGTTGTGCCCATTTTGCTAATGGCAAATATTTTTTTAGGTATTTATTATAATCTAACGGTTTGGTATAAGTTGAGTAATAAAACAATTTATGGGGCATATATTACCTTAGTTGGCTCAGCCTTATCAGTTGGGTTAAACTATATATTTATCCCGAAGTATGGCATAACTGCATGTGCATGGGGTACTTTAGCTGCTTATGGTTCAATGCTATTGTTGTCAAATTTTTATGGCCAAAAATACTACCGTATACCTTACGCTTGG
>JANMAV010000263.1:0-11864 GCA_031360055.1 Ferruginibacter sp. | reverse complement strand
TAGAAAAGTAACTTTTACGTATTTAGCTCCGACGTTAATTGTTATCACGTTTCTACTGTCTACAAACATTTGTCTGTCGCAAAAAAGTAAACCTCAATTTATAGAACAGGAAAGAAAACAATGCAAGGTTTGCGACACTTGCTCTTATAGTTACAATATTTATGTGGAAGCAATTAATTACAATCCAAACAACATTGAAGATTGGAAAAAATTACGAGCCGCCGCTATTGATTTGTTAGCTAAATATTCATCGCAAATGAGAATTTATTTTTATATCGGAAATTTCAATCTTAAAGAACGGGTTTGTAATGAGCAATTCAGAAGACAGTCAGATATTGTTAACTTATTAGCCATTGTTCCGGTAAACAGCGAAACATCGGAAGACGGAAGACATTTAGGAATACTTCAAGTTAACAAAGAATTTGGAGGCGGAAATTCTGTTATTAATGATGTTCGAATAAAGTATACAAACGGTTTTGAACGCATCTCCAACAAAAGTGAAAAATAGTACTTTATGACTAACAAAATAGGATTTATACGAACGCACAACATTGGGTTTGCTGCAAGGCTGGCTGGACTTTGGAGCAATTAGGCATTTTATAGGTGTTGTGCTTCATCTGGGCTGGACAAACATCGTTGGGCTTTTGTTTGTTAACCTGTACTTTTATATCTATATTCAGCAGCGGTTCCGGGCGGTCGAGCAATGAATTCCAGCCCTGGAGCAAGCCCTGCCCGTTGTATGCTATGCGTTTTGACACCCTATAAATGACGCAGCCAGAAAATAGTGTTATCTTTATAGCAGAAATTATTAATTGGCAAGATGCAAAAATTTTATTTTGATACTTCGGTTTTTGGTGGTGCTTTCGACAAAGAATTTGATGAAGCAACTCATCAGCTTTTTGAAAGAGTTAAATTGGGACAGGTTATTTGCATGTTTTCAGACTTGACAGAAACTGAATTATTGAACGCACCTGAAAATGTTAAGGAGCATTTTAAAAATTTGCCAAAAGAAAATATTGAAAGAGTAATTGTAACAGACGAAATATTGATTCTTGCTTCTAAGTATATAGAAGAAAAAGTTGTCGGACAAACAAGTCTTGACGATTGCATACACATTGCAACTGCGACAATTTACAAGGCAGACATTTTAGTAAGCTGGAATTTTAAACACATCGTAAATGTTTATAGAATTCGTGGCTATAACTCAATCAATATTCGTTCAAATTATCAAGCATTAGAAATACGTTCACCAAACGAAATTTTAGAATATGAAGACTGAAACTAAAAAAGCAACAAAAGAAAAAGAATTTGACACAGTCAAAACTTTTAGGGCCATCAAGGACAAAATATCTTTGGAAATCGCAAATATGAACTTTGAGCAAATCAAAGAATATTTGAAAAACAATAGTGCAAAACTCTACACAAACTAGCACAGCACACAACATTGGGTTTACTGCAAGGCTGGCTGGACTTTGGAGCAATGGGCATTTTACCGCTGTTGTGATTCATATGGGCGTTCATTGCTAGGCTTTTGTTGGTTAACCTGTACTTTTATATCTTTATTCAGCAGCGGTTCCGGGCGGACGAGCAATGAATTCCAGCCCTGGAGCAAGCCCTACCGTTGGCAGAAATGCTTCCACAAACAGCCTAAAATTTCAAGGATAAAATAAATTTTCCCATTTAGGGAACTTTCCTTAACTTTGTCAAAACTTTAAAAGTTGAGAATTATTGCGAAGAAAATTTTACGAGATTTTTGGGAAGCACATCCAGACAGTGAACAGCAAATAAAAGCTTGGTATCAAGAAACTTCAAAAGCGGAATGGACAAGCCCTAATAAAATCAAAATTGAGTATCCAAGTGCAAGTTTTTTAGCTGACAACAGAGTCGTTTTTAACATTAAGGGTAATCATTACAGGCTGATTGTGAAAATTAATTACGACTATCAAATGATTTGGATCCGATTTATTGGCACTCATGCCGAATATGATAAAATAAACGCTAAAACAATTTAACATGAATATTAAGCCAATTAGAACCAAAAAAGATTATGAGCAAGCACTTGCCAGGCTTGAAGTGATTTTTGATTCAAAAAAGGGGACAGAAAAAGGAGACGAATTGGAAATACTAGGAATGTTGATTGAAAACTACGAAAATGAAAAATTCGCAATTGGATTTCCTGATCCTGTAGAGGCAATTAAATATAGAATGGAACAACTTGGGTATAATCAAACTGATTTAGCAAATGTTGTTGGACTAAAAAGCAGAGCAAGTGAGATTTTAAATCGTAAAAGAAAACTCTCTCTTGAAATGATTAGGCAATTACATGACAGATTAAACATTCCTACAGAGGTTTTAATTCAAGCTTACTAAAAAAGCACTTCTGCTAACATTGGGTTTGCTGCAAGGCTGGTAGGACGTTTGGAGCAATTGGGCATTTTATTGCTGTTGTGCTTCATTTGGGCCCAAAAACATTAGTAGGGTTTTGTTTGTTAGCCAGTACTTTTACACTCTCAATAAGCAGCTGGCCTTTTCAGTATCAAAGCACAATGATATGCTTAAAAAAGCGCTTTTATACGTAGCAAACTTCACATAGTATACCTTATTAAATAAAACAAATTAAATGAGCTACGAATAGACTATTTTTAACCAACAGTTTTAATAACTTCTACCAAAAATTGCATGCACCTTGAGTGTAGTTAAACGCAATAATGTAATTATCAAAGGAAAAGGCTCTCAGGTAATTATGTTTTCTCATGGCTTTGGGTGTGACCAAAATATGCGGAGATATGTAACACCTGCTTTTGAGGATGATTATAAAATTGTGTTATTTGACCATGTAGGTGCTGGTAATTCTGACCTTTCTGAATATTCCCCAAAAAAGTATGCTGAGTTAGAAGGTTATGCAGCAGATATAATAGACTTGTGTACCCAACTGCCATTGCAACATATAATTTTTGTAGGGCATTCAATAAGAGCCATGATGGGAATTATTGCAGCTACAAAAATGCCTCAACTTTTTAAATCTTTGGTATTGGTAAGCCCTTCTCCGTCTCACATTAATGATGGTGATTATGTTGGTGGGTTTACTAAATTACAAATAGATGAACTGCTAGAATCATTGGATAATAATTACTTGGGTTGGTCAGTTGCTATGGCACCTGTAATTATGGGAAATCCTGATAAAAAGGAACTAGCAGATGAATTAACGAATAGCTTTTGTAAAACTAATCCTGATATTGTTAAACATTTTGCACGAACTACTTTTCTTTCTGATAAAAGAGACCTTATTTCAAAAGTAGATTGTCCTACGTTGATTTTGCAATGTGCTGATGATATAATTGCTCCAGAGGTTGTTGGTTTATACATGCATCAAAACATGAAAAACAGTACACTTGTAAATATGAAGGCAACGGGCCATTGTCCTAATTTAAGTGCACCTGAGGAAACTACAGCAGCTATTAAACAATTCTTAAAATGAGCAAAAATGAAAATACCGATACTACTTTTTCGGCTTCAGCAACTGAAGATTTTTTTGAACAGTCATTATCTGGGTTTTTAATTGCAGACAGCTATAATTTAATTGTACAAAGCAACCCACGCCTAGCCAATTGGCTTGGAAAAACTGTTGACGAATTAAAAGGTAATCGTTTTTCTGACTTACTTTCTATAGGCAGCAAAATATATTATGAAACACATTTATTGCCGCTGCTACGAATGCAGGGCTTTTTTGAGGAAATATTAATTGAAATTTATGATGCATCGGGTAAAAAATTAAAGGTTTTATTAAATGCTGTTGTTCCAAAAAATAAAGAGAATGTACGTCAGGCTATCTACTATACTCTGTTAAAAGCTATAAAAATAGCTGAACCCATTAATTGTGATGGAGATAGGATTGGCCAATTACTATCAAATCTAATTGCAAATGCAATTACACATGGTACTCCCAATAGCCCTATATTTATTAATGCTGTTACACATAATAAAACTTTAAAAATTTCAGTAACAAATTCAGGTAAACCAATACCAACATCTTTACAAAATCTTTTATTTGAACCCTTTACTAAAGAGGAAGACCAACAAAGCAAAAATGGCTTGGGTTTGGGGCTCTATATATCATCAGAAATTGCAAAAGCTCATAAAGGAACATTTCGTTTTGTGTCCAATACAAACGAAACTTGTTTTACTTTTTCAATGCTTTTATAAATACCTTGGGGATTGTAATACATTTCGTTTTGTGAAATTAAATATCAAAAAAAATTAAATATTTGATAGCGAAATTTAATCTTTTTATTTATCAAAATCAATTGAAAATATTGCAACAAATTTTTTTACAAAAACCTCAATTTTTGTATACATTTATTCTTTTAAAAACATGTACATATAAATGAAAACACCTTTAGTATTACCAACTATAAAAAACGATGATAAAGAATTTCAAGACTTGATTACCTTTTTTACAGAAACGCTTGGTTTTTGTCCCAACAGTGTTAAAACTATGTATCACAGGCCACACTTAGCTTATACATTTATTGAACTTAACAAAGCTGTAATGCAAAATAATGGAAGAGTTACTAGTGCTTTAAAAAGGTTGATTGGCTATATAAGTAGCAACGTAGCTGGTTGCAAGTATTGCCAAGCCCACACTATACGTGCCGCTGAAAGGTATGGTGCAGACACTGCTAAACTTGAAAATATATGGGATTTTAGAACTCATGCTGCATTTACAGAGCCAGAAAGAGCAGCCCTTGAATTTGCTTTATGCAGCTCTTCCATACCCAATGCTGTTGATGATGCTATAGCCGAAAAACTAAGACAGTATTGGAACGATGGAGAAATTGTAGAAATATTAGGTGTTATCTCTTTATTTGGTTTTTTAAATAGATGGAATGACACCATGGGTACTGAAATTGAAGATGGTGCTGTAGAATCTGGGAACAAACATTTAAAAAATACTGGTTGGGATACAGGCAAACATGGTTATTAGATTTTACAAACAAAAATCTATGAAAAAATCAAACAATATTAAATGAACAAAATTTTATACAACAAACTACCCCTAATTACCATTTCATTTTGGATAATGAAAATATGTGCCACTACATTAGGAGAAACTGCTGGTGATTTATTGGCTCAAACTTTAAAAGTTGGCTATGGTATAAGTTCAGCAATATTGTTAGGGTTTTTCTTTGCAACACTTGCTATACAACTATACTCAAAAAAATATAACCCAATTATCTATTGGGCAGTTATACTTGCCACAAGTACTGCTGGTACTACTATATCTGATTATATGGATAGAACATTAGAGTTGGGATATGCAGTTGGCACAATCATATTAGTTTCCATATTAGTTTTTACATTACTCATTTGGAAATATGTTGAAAAATCAATTTCAGTTACCGATATTAAATCAATTAGAGGCGAAATTTTTTATTGGACAGCAATACTATTCTCCAACACATTAGGTACAGCCTTAGGAGATTTTTTGGCAGATAATTCAGGCCTTGGTTTTTCAGGTGGCGCCATACTTATTGGTAGTTTATTACTAATTATAATTGCTGCATATTACTTTACTAAAATATCTCACATTGTATTATTTTGGTTGGCCTTTGTATTAACTAGGCCATTTGGTGCAACTTTCGGCGACTTCTTAACTAAACCAATTGCTAAAGGTGGGCTAAATTTTGGCACCATAGGCTCATCTGCAATATTGTTTGCTGTTTTAATAATTTTAGTAATTTTTGATTTAATTCGTTTAAAAGATAAACAGAAAATTATTTCCAGTACCTAAATTGTAAATAAAAAATAAAGTCAAAAGCATTTTCATTTTTACCTTGTAAACTTTCTTTTTTCTTTTCTATATCTTTTCACAATCTGTGTTCACCATTTAGATGGTTTAGATATTATTATTACACCACTTCCTTTCCACATAAATATACCCTGTAGTGGGTATTAAAACTTCTTAGTCATACATTGATATTTGTGTAAACTATTAAATAAACACACAAAAAACTTTTGTATGAAAAAAATCTTAACTCTTTGTATGGTAGTGCTGGTATGCGTTACCACCTATGCTAACGATGTGTTGGTAAGCAGTGTTACACTCACTGGCCAAACAACTACAGGTGCATTAAGCACACATTATGTACAAGTACAATTTAACATTGGCTGGAAAAATAGCTGGCGTACTAGTACAAACGAAAGTAATTATGATGGAAACTGGATTTTTGTAAAGTACCGCAAACAAAGTACATCAGTTTGGTTACATGCCACACTTAATAACACTGGCCAAGTTGCAGCAGCAGGCAGTATTGTTAAACCTTCGGTAGATGGTAAAGGAGCATGGATGTACAGAGCTGCAGATGGCATTGGAGATGTAACATATAATACCAATCAATTGCGTTGGAATTATGGGGCAGATGGAGTGTTGGATAATGAAAATGTAGAAATACAAGTGTATGCTGTTGAAATGGTTTATTGTCCAACAAGTGCTTTTAACCTAGGAAACTCATCTGCCGAAGTAGGAAAGTTTAGAGATGGAGCAGTGGACACCTGGTTTCCGGTAACTAGCGAAGCGGCTATAAACTGTGGTATTTTAGCAGGTAATTTAAATGCAACTTCAAGTTTTTTAGCTAGCGGTACTATTCCTGCAGCCTATCCTAAAGGGTATAATGCATTTTGGATGATGAAATATGAATTTAGTGAGCAACAATATGTTGACTTTTTAAATACACTAGACCAAACAAATGCTAGCAGTAGAAATAATATAGGAGCTACAGGCTTAGTTCCAAATATGGTTGCAGCAACTCCTGAAAGGGCTGCAAGAGGATTCAATCCTCCTAATGCTTTAGCTTGGCTAGATTGGGCTGCTATGAGACCAATGAGTGAATTTGAATATGAAAAGGCTTGTCGTGGTGGTAACAATGCACCTTCTCCATTGGAGTATGCTTGGGGCAACACTACCATTCTTCAAGTAGCAACACCAACAGCTCAAGGTACTGCAACTGAAACATGGTCTACAGGAAATGCAAGCTACACCGCATCAGTGGGTGCAATACGATGTGGTGCATTAGCCACAGCATCTAGCAACAGAACAAGCAGTGGAGCAACATTTTATGGAGTAATGGAAATGAGTGGTAATGCTGCAGAAATTACTGTATATGCTGGTAATGCCATTGGTAGATCATACACAGGTTTACATGGTGATGGTATATTAACTGCAACTGCAGAAGCAAACACAGCTAATTGGCCATCAGTAGCTAATGGGCAAAGCATAATAACTCGGGGTGGTGCAACTGCAAACACTACTTTTCAGCTACAAACAAGTGATAGATCTTCAGGAGTATCAGATTATGCTGGTGCAGGAACTCAATTTGGTGGAAGAGGTGTACGTACAGGGGAATAATTTCTTTTCATCTAAAAAAAACTAAATATGAAAAGTAAATTAATAATAGCTTTTATTGCAAGCATACTTGCTTTTGTAGCTACTGCACAACCACCAAATAACGCTATATTTTTTGGTAGCAATGGAGATGGCTTTTCTTTTGTAAAAAATGTTTCAGCTTCCAACACAATTTTTGTTGGAGGCATAGGAGATGGTGTTACTAAAGGCACAAATGGTGTAAACTCAAATGATATTTTTAAGGGAGGTAGAGGTGATGGATTTAATCTCTCTATTAATAATGTAGTATCTAATTCTATATTTTTGGGAGGTACTGGAGACGGGTGGAATAAAACTGCTAATACTGCATCATCCAATAATATCTTTGTAGGTGGTAATGGAGATGGTTGGAACAAATCAGGCAATGCTGCAATCTCTAATTCTATTTTTATTGGCGGTAACGGAGATGGTTGGAACAAATCAAGCAATGCTGCAATATCTAATAATATATTTATTGGTGGTAAAGGCGATGGTTGGAATATTCTTGGCAATGTTGCCCCATCAAACAATATATTTTTAGGCGGTATAGGCGATGGGTGGTCGTCAGTATATAGGCCACAAGGCCCATTACCAGTAACCTTATTATTTTTTACTGCTCAAAAAAGTGGATCTACAGCAAGTTTATTACAATGGAAAACAAGCCAAGAAATAAATAGCGACTTTATAGAAATAGAACGTAGTGCAGATGCTGTATTTTTTACTAAAATTGGCAAATTACCAGCTGCAGGTTTTTCTACCATCGAAAAAGAGTATAGCTATATAGATAATACCCCACAAAATGGCACCAATTATTACAGGTTAAAACTGGTTGATAAGGATGGACGATTTACCTATTCGCCAGCAAGGCTAGTTATTTTTAATAATGTAAACAGTGGTATGGTTAAATTTTATCCAAACCCTGTACGTACCATTTTAACTGTACAATTGCCAACCCTAGAGCCAGCGGTAGTAAACATTACAAATGCATTAGGAGTAGTTGTATACCAATTAAAACAACCAACTAACACTAACAATAGCCTATTAATAAATGTAAGTAATTTACCAAAGGGAAGTTATTTTTTACAAGTAAAAACGGCTACAAGTAGTGTAGTAAAAAAACTGCTTATTCAGTAAAGTTTTCTTCATACAACCAACCAATTAGGGCTACTGAAAAGTAGCTCTTTTTGTATGCAGTCCATTTTTGCATTGCATAAACTTGTTCCCATATTTTACCAATATGTTATACTACAATAGCTGTAAATTTGTAAAAATTATACGTGCATGAAATATAGCTTTGTTGCCTTGGTATTAGTAATTTTATTTGGCTGTGAAAAAAATATTGATGTAAAATTAAAAGATGCAGAACCTGTTTTGGTGGCAGATGCTCAAATTGAAAATGGAACTGCACCTATTGTGGTACTAACCAAAAGCCTTGGGTATTTTAGCCAGATAGATGCTGCTACACTTGCTAATACCTTCATACACAATGCTGATGTTTATGTAAGTAATGGAAGTAGTACCCACAAATTAAAAGAATACTCAACACCATTAGCTCCAGGGTTTACGGCATATTTTTACAGTAACGATTTAAGCAACCCTGCCACTGCATTTGTTGGTGAACTTAATAAAAGTTATAATCTTAAAATTGTTTCAGAAGGTAAAGAGTATACTGCTACTACTAATATTCCGTTTAATAATATTACGCTAGATAGTGTGTTTGTGAGGCAAGCTCCTCAAAACCCTGATACTAATAAAAGAGTATTATTAATTAAAGCAACTGACCCTCCAGGTTTGGGTAATTATGGCAGGTATTTTACCAAAAAAAATAATGGGCAATTTTTGCCTGGAGAAAATTCGGTTTTTGATGACCAGGTAATTGATGGGCAACCATTTACTGTACAACTACCACAAGGTATAAATAGAAACGACCCCCCAAAAGCTGATAGTAACTTTTTTGCAAAAAATGATACCATCACCATTAAATTTTGCAATATTCCGAAGTCTGCCTACACATTTTGGAGTACATGGGAGTTTGCTATTCAAGGTATTGGCAACCCATTTGCACAACCAAATAAAGTTACAAGCAATATGAATGGAGGGGCATTGGGCTCATTTTGTGGTTATGGGGTACAGTACAAAACTATAATTGCCAGATAATTAGTGTTTTTACAAATGTATGCTGTTTTAAAATGTGATAATATTTTATACAGAATTGAATGATATTTTTATACTATAAATAAAATGGCTTTTTGTATATTGCCAACGAAGAAAATAAACATATGAACGAAAAAGTTACATGCCTTATTATAGGCTCAGGTCCGGCAGGTTATACAGCAGCTATTTACGCTGCTAGGGCAAATATGAAACCGCTTTTATACCAAGGCATACAGCCAGGAGGCCAGCTTACTATTACAACTGAGGTAGAAAATTATCCAGGCTACCCTGAAGGAATACAGGGCCCAGAAATGATGCAGCATTTTGAAAAGCAAGCTAGCAGAATGGGTACTGATATTAGATATGGTTTAGCTACCAAAGTAGATTTTAGTAGCCACCCTTTAAAAGTAGAAATAGATGAAGAAAAATGGATAGAAGCAGACTCAGTAATTATTAGTACCGGAGCAGCGGCAAAATGGTTGGGTATGGAAAGTGAGCAAAGGCTTAATGGCTATGGTGTAAGTGCTTGTGCAGTGTGTGATGGTTTCTTTTTTAAAGGAAAAGAGGCAGCTATAGTTGGCGCTGGAGATACTGCCGCAGAAGAGGCTTTGTATTTATCAAAAATATGTAGCACCGTACACATGATAGTACGTAAGGGAGAAATGAGGGCAAGTAAAATAATGCAAGAAAGGGTTTTAGCTACCCCAAACATAATTGTATATTGGCATAGCGAAACCGATGAAATTTTAGGAGATAAGAAAGTAGAAGCAGTAAGAATATTGAACAATCAAACCAATGAAAAAACTGAAATACCAGTAAGTGCATTTTTTGTAGCTATAGGCCATAAACCCAACAGCGATATTTTTAAAGGCTGGTTAGATATGGATGAGGCTGGTTATATTGTTACAACCCCTGGTACATCTAAAACAAATATTGAAGGTGTGTTTGCAAGCGGAGATGTGCAAGATAAAATTTACCGCCAGGCAGTTACTGCAGCAGGTAGTGGTTGCATGGCTGCTTTAGATGCAGAAAGATATGTAAGTGAAAAAGGATTACACTAATGCACAGTATACAATTAAATAACATTAGGCTTTTTGGTAGGCACGGTTGGCATAAGGAAGAAGCTGTAATTGGTAATGAGTTTGAATTATCAGTATCTATTAATTTTAACAGTGAAACCGCTATTAAAACACTTGCAGATACTATAAATTATGTAGCAGTATTTGAAGTAATTAAGAAGGTATTTATAAACCCCTACCCTTTATTAGAGTCTTTATTACAGCAAATTGTAACCGAAATTTATGATCTAGATAATAGGATAACATTTATTAACATTTCTATATCTAAATTAAATGTACCAATACCTAATTTTATGGGCACAGTTGGTGTTACTTATTCTAAAAAATTTGAAACACAATAAAGTCCTTGTAAATAGTAGGTAGAACTGTGTACTATCTTATTCCGTAATTTGGTTTACTATGAAAATGTTTTTAATAATTACAGTATATATTTTATCTGTTTGCCAAATTACTGTTGGGCAAGATGTAGGTACAATTACCAGAGAAGCTGATCGCTTAGAAGCTATACCAGATGAAAAAGCAGCCTTTGCAAAATTTAAAGAAATTTTAAAAATTCAACCTACAAATTTAAATGCATTGGTAAAAAGCAGTGAGCTTTGCTGCCGTATTGGAGGTAGAGAAAAAGTAAATTTAAAATTGAGAGATGATTATTTTTCAACCGCTGTTATTTATGCAAAAACTGCCATAAAATTATATCCTGAAAATGATGAAGCCAATGTAGCAATGGCCATTGCGGTTGGCAAATCAATTTTATACAAAAGTGGTAAAGAAAAAATTGCAGCAGTAAAGGAGCTTAAAGCTTACGGCGATAAAGCAGTATTACTAAACTCAAAAAACTTTAAAGCTTGGCATGTGTTGGGTAAATGGAACTATGAAGTAAGCAATTTAAGTGGTATTGAAAGAGCAGGTGCAAAAATTATGTATGGTGGGTTACCAGCGGCATCACTAAAAAATTCAATTGCTTGTTACGAAAAAGCAAAATCATTAAGCAGTAATTTCATATTAAATTATTTGGAACTTGCCAAAGCATACAAACGTAATGGCGAAAAAGCAAAAGCAGTAGCATTACTCAATACATTGCTTACTCTTAAAAATCAAACAGAAGACGATCCTAGAATAAAAACTGAAGCTCAAACGCTGTTAAAAAGTTGGAAATAGATTTGAAACAAAATACATTGATATGCCAACCAAAAAAAGTTGGCATTTTTGAT
>JANMAV010000233.1:0-2005 GCA_031360055.1 Ferruginibacter sp. | reverse complement strand
ACAGTTAGTTCTTCTGGAGCATATGCAGGATTTATAAATTATTTTGAGGAGCCGATATTTGCTTCTGATTGTACAACCATTCAATCTAATGAAAGAAATCTAAATACTACATTTTTATTTCACCTACTAAAAAACATACAGGAAGATTTTTATAAACTTCAGAAAGGAGGAGCCCAACCACATGTTTATGGAAAAGATTTTGGTGAATTTAAAATCCCTCTTCCTCCCTTATCCATACAGGAAGAATTGGTAACCGAAATAGAAGGCTATAAAAAAATAATAGATGGTGCAAAAGCAGTAGTTGAAAATTATAAACCTAAAATTGATATTGATAAGGATTGGGAAATGGTGGAGTTGGGTAAGATTGCAAATATTATTGGAGGGGGAACTCCGTCAAAACAGAATGATGAATATTGGATTAACGGTGATATTGATTGGGTTTCATGTTCAGATTTTACAAGTAAATCAATGTATTTATCAGATTCAATAAGAAAAATTACAAAGGATGGATTAAAAAATTCTTCATCAAAATTAATTGATAAGGATACTTTAATTTTAGTTACTAGAGTTTCTTTAGGTAAGCTTGCTTTTACAACAAAAGCTACTGCCTTAAATCAGGACCTAGCTGCATTGAATTTTACTTCCTTAAAAATAAATAAATTCTATGCCTATTTTTATTTACTATCTATTTCAAATAAAATCGAAAATGATGGAAATGGAATAACAGTCAAAGGAATTAACAGGGATTATGTAAAAAGTATTAAAATCCCCCTTCCTCCACTCAAAACCCAACAACAAATCGTTGCCCAAATAGAAAAAGAACAAGCCCTTGTAAATGCAAACAAAGAACTCATTACAATTTTTGAGCAAAAAATAAAAGACTGCATTGCAAAAGTGTGGGGTGCAAGTAAAATGGAGGGTGTGGTTTATGAAGATAATAATATGCTTAGCATGGTGGCGGAGCCGTAAAGTTATTAAGCATTATAAAAAAGTAAAAAATTAAAAAACTAGTAACTATTCAGCCACAAATTTAATAGGCAATATCAATAAAAATGGGCAAGTAAAACCTTGTGAGAGCCGTAGGCTCGGTACATTTTGTAACAATGGGTTTTAACCCATTGAACACAATAATACAAAAACGTTGAGAGCCGTAGGCTCGGCTAATATTTTTTTGTAATGTGTAATATGTGCCGTGCCTACGGCACTAGATAGACGGGGTGCTTATTGCAACGGGTTAAAACCCGTTGTAACTATATTAAACTGAGCCTACGGCTCTATAACAATGCACAACACATAATTTATTTATGCAGTATAAAGAGGTATTGTATAGCTAAAAAGTACTATTTAATTAGACAGAATAGTTACAAAAACTATATAAAAAATTAATCATGCCCGAAGAACTATTACACAAAACAAATACAGGTATTTCAAGCGAATTTTTTGTAGCCGCTGAGCTTGCAAGACGTGGCTTTAATGTTACCCTAACTTTTGGTAACACCAAAGCAATTGATTTGCTGGTGGAGAAAGTTGGTAAGCTAATTCCTATACAAGTAAAAGGTATGCAACGCACTAGTTCAATTTGCTGGAATGTGAGCCTCGAAAAATTAAAAAATCCATCTTTAATTTTTGTATTGGTAAACCTTCATGCAGATACTTATCAGCAACCAGAATATTTTATTTTAACTGCTGCAGAAGTAAAACAGCATTTTAAACCCACAAAATCGGGCAGAGATTATTTGGATTATAACCTTGCAGTAAAATTAAAATTTAATGCAGATGATAAATGGGATAAACTATTTAAATATAACGGAGAAGCCTTCATAAATGAAAATGCAAAACCAGAAAATATAAGTTTATTATCATCTTTACATTGGGATGGGTATTGCCCCGAAAGTGCGATAAATGGGCAACAGGTAAGGATGTGTTTAAACGATAATGATTTTTATGAAAGCGAAGCCACTGGTTTACAAATAGCCATATTAGCAGGGGTGCAGGCAATTATTTT
>JANMAV010000224.1:0-1580 GCA_031360055.1 Ferruginibacter sp. | reverse complement strand
CGCTGATGGCGCAAAGCCACGAACGCACGCTGGTCGAGGACTTCATGCTGATCCCCGAGGCACCCGCCACCGAAAAGGCGCGCGACCACTGGCAGCGCAGCTGGGATCTGCTCGATGGCGGGGTGTTCGGCGGCGAAGATTTCCGGGCGGCGGCGCTCGGTCAGCAGGGGCTGGCGAGCGGGGCGATCAAGGAATTGACGCTGGGCACACTGGAGGGCGGGATCAGCCGGTTTCATGAGGTGCTGGTCGAGCAGTTGGGGAATCACTGAGTTCAGACTAAGGGGCTGCAATGCCCTCCACTTCCGAACCCCGCCCCGGCGCCCCGACCGGCGACCGCATCGCCAAGCTTCTCGCCCGCGCGGGCGTCGCCAGCCGCCGCGAGATCGAGCGGATGATTGCCGAAGGGCGCATCGCGCTTGATGGCACGGTGCTCGAAACCCCCGCGACGAGTCTCACCAGCCTCAAGGGCGTGACCGTCGATGGCAACCCGGTCGCCGCAGCCGAACCCGCGCGACTGTTCGCGTTCCACAAGCCATCGGGGCTGATCACTGCCGAGCGCGATCCGACTGACCGCCCGACGATCTACACCGCGCTGCGCAACGCGATGCCCGCAGGATCGCCGCGGGTGATGCCCGTCGGACGGCTCGATTTCACCACCGAAGGTCTGCTGCTGCTGACCAACGATGGTGGGTTCAAGCGCGCGCTCGAATTGCCCGCAACCGGCGTGCCCCGCACCTATCGCGCGCGCGTTTTCGGCACCGTCACCCAGCCGATGCTCGACGATCTGATCGCGGGGATCACGATCGAGGGCGTGCGTTATGGCAAGATCGAAGCCGATCTGGAACGCGGCGCTGGCCTCAATCGCTGGATCGTGCTGACCCTGACCGAGGGCAAGAACCGCGAGGTGCGGCGCGTGCTGGAATTTCTCGGGCTTCAGGTCAGCCGCCTGATCCGGGTCGGCTATGGCCCGTTTCATCTTGGCGACCTGCCGCGCGGAACTGCGGTGGAGCTGTTGAGCAAGGACGTCGAGAACCTGGCGAAAAGCATCGGGGTGGAAATCATCACCGGCCCGCCGCGCACGCCTCCGGTGAAGGCGGCGCCGGCCAAGCCAGCCAGGCCCGAAGCCAAACCCGGCGCACCCAAGCCCGATCAGCGGCCGTGGGGATCACGGCGCACGCCTCCCAAACAAACCGCCGGCAAGGCAACCGCACGACCGCCACGCAAGCCGCGTCCCCAGAAATGAGAATCATTGCAGGCGAATGGCGCGGGCGCAAGCTGACCGCACCGCCGGGCGAGGCCACCCGGCCGACAGCGGACCGCACCCGCGAGACGTTGTTCTCGATGCTGGTCAGCCGGTTGGGATCGTTCGAAGGACTGGCGGTGGCCGATCTGTTCGCAGGATCGGGCGCGCTCGGGCTGGAGGCACTGTCGCGCGGCGCGGCGACCTGCCTGTTCGTCGAGCAAGACGCTGCCGCGATCCGCAGCCTGCGTGCCAACGTCGCCGCCCTGCGCGCGCCAGAGCGGTGCGAAGCGCGCGCCGGTTCGGTGCTGGCGCTGGGCCCTGCGAAAGCGCCGCTCGA
>JANMAV010000187.1:0-4230 GCA_031360055.1 Ferruginibacter sp. | reverse complement strand
ATGTAAGCATTTCTTACTTCATCGTCGTATATGTTTTTAATTTCCTCGTAGATGGCCGGAGCTACCAGCTTGCCTGTCCTATCAATTAAACCCCACTTGCCATTTAACGTTACCATGGCAAGACTATCGTAGAACCCTTCGATAGTGCCAAAATAGTGATGTTGGTAGACACCTATTTTATCAAATTTGTGCGGAATTATTTCTTTTCCTGCCGTATCAATAAAGCCCCACTTACCGTTTAATCGTGCAGGTAGTAAATGCTCATGCTCTTCACCAATTGCCTCGTATTTTATGGCTATTAATTCCTGGCCTTTATTATTCATCACACCCCATTTGTTATTCAATTGAACCGGAAATCGTTTGGACAATAGAGTTGGCGTTAAAATTTGTTGGTATTTAACTGGCAGGATCTCTTTACCCGTTTTATCGAACACACCGTACTTGTCACCAGACTTTACGAGGAAAAAGTTAAGCAGGTAGGAAATATCTTTTATCGAGTCATATTTCACCGCAATGATTTCTTTGCCTGTTTCACTAATGTATCCCCACTTTTTACCCGATCGGGCCAATGCGATATCGTTTAAAAACGAGCCGATGGAATCGTATTTGAATTCGCAAAGCTCCTTTCCTTGTTTATTTATAAAGCCCCATTGATTATTTTCTTTTTTAAAAAAGTAAACTTATACAATAAAAAATACGTTCATGTTTTTATGAAAAAACTAATAGTAATATGCTTACTTACAATAATTTTTAATCAAGCTGTAAAAGCACAATTAACAACAAATACTCCCCTCAACAGCTTTAACATAGAAAGGCAAAAAATAAGCAAAAATGGCTTAAAATTTTTAGCCTCATACACGATAGCAAATATTGCTTATGGTAGCATTGCAGCTAGTAATGCAACCGGTACTAACAAGTATTTTCATAAAATGAATGCCATTTGGAATGGGGTAACCTTAGGCATAATTGGTTTTGGTTATGTTACCGCTAAAAAAGAAGGTAATTTAACCTTTGCACAATCTCTCACCAAGCAGCAGCAAATAGAAAAACTTTTTTTATTTAATGCAGGGTTAGATGTAGCCTATATAGCTGGCGGTGCTTATTTAAAAGAAAGAGCCAAAACAACTACCAAAAATTCTGAAATGCTTAAAGGCTATGGCCATAGTATAATGCTACAAGGTTCTGTTTTATTATTGTTTGATGGTATTATGTATGCCATACATAATAAGCATGGTAAAAATTTGTATGAGATGGCTAGCAAAGTTTCTATGTCATCTACAAGTAATGGCATTGGGCTTGTAGTAAAATTATAGCATATTATTTTATGCTAATGGTGAGAGAACCCCAGTTCACTAAGGTTTGTTTTTTGTTTACTACTACTGGTACAATAGTTATAATACTGCCAGGGCCACAGCGTTTAAATAATACTTTTAATTGAGGGCATAATAAATTTCCTTTGCAACCTATTGGCAAAGCATCCGTGCTTGTTGTACTATAAAAATAATAAGTGGCAGATTGTATAGTAGCCCAACTGAAATTTGTTTGTAATTGTTTAGCAGCTAATAACTGATCTTTAGTAATGCGTATAGTATTTCCTTTTTGGTGCTCTGGTATATAATTATCTAAATTTATTTTAAAATCATCAACAGTTAAAGCCTGTGCTGTACTACTTTTAGTAAATAAAATACACAATACTATACAAAACAATATTACGGTTATTTTTATTTTCATTTGAGTAAATTTCATCTTCCTTTATTATTGTATTTCTACCTTTTACAAATATGAATTTACAAATTTTATTTTTAATAATTATCTTACAAAAAATTATAAAAATGCTAACTAAGATTAAAAAAATGAGTTTATTATTAATGGTAACCATACTCATTAGTAATTTTGTATTTGCACAAACATCTACATACGATTATCACAATTTATTTGGCCCAGCTTTTTACCCAACCGGTAGCAGTTATACCCGTAATGCTGATGGCAACCCCAATACAGGATATTGGCAAAACCGTGCAGATTATGCAATTAATGTTTCTTTAAATGACAATACAAATGAAATTGCAGGGTCTGTAATTATTACCTATAAAAACAATAGTGCACAAGCCTTACCTTTTTTATGGTTACAATTAGATCAAAATTTGTTTGCAAAAGGTAGTAGAGGCCAACTGCATTTACCAATAGATAGCCGAAGCCGCTATGGCAGTGCTAGCAGTGCATTTAGTGGTGGCTACAAAATTACTAGTGTAAAAAATTTAACTGAAAACAACGATGCTGATTATTTAATAACAGATACACGTATGCAAATAAAATTGCCAAAGACAGTAAAAGCTAGCGGCGATATTATTAAAATTAAAATTGATTACTCATTTAACCTGCCCGAAGAAGGTGCTGATAGATGTGGAATTTTAAAAACTAAAAACGGGAATATTTTTGCTGTAGCTCAGTGGTATCCACGTATGTGTGTATATGATGATGTGGAGGGTTGGAACACCCTACCCTACAGTGGCCCAAGTGAGTTTTATTTAGATTATGGAGATTATGATGTGAATATAACCGTGCCTGCATCACATATTGTTGTAGCCAGTGGTGAATTATTAAACGCTGCTGAGGTGCTTACTGCTAACCAGCTTACTAGGCTAGAAGCTGCAAAAATAAGCGATAAAACTGTTATAATACGTACGGCAGATGAAGTAACCAACACATCATCAAGACCAAAACAAACTGGCACTTTTACATGGAAATTTAAAATGCTAAATGCAAGAGATGTATCGTGGGCATCATCAAAAAGTTTTGTTTGGGATGCTGCTAAAATAAATTTGCCAGATGGCAAAAAAGCATTGGCTCAAAGTGTATACCCTGTGGAAAGTGTTGGTAATAAAAAATGGGGAAGAGCTACAGAATTTACCAAAGCCAGTGTTGAAAACTATAGTAAACGTTGGTTTAAATATCCTTATCCGGTAGCCACCAATGTAGCTAGCAATGTTAGTGGTATGGAGTACCCTGGTATTGTATTTTGTGGTTCAAATGCTGGTGAGGCTGAGTTGTTTGGCGTTACCGATCATGAGTTTGGCCACACTTGGTTTCCAATGATAGTTGGTAGTAACGAACGCAAATATGGTTGGATGGATGAGGGCTTTAATACTTTTATTAATACCCTTGCTGAACAAGATTTTAATAAAGGTGAGTACGCAGGGGCTTCACCCACAACAGCACAATTAATTGGTTATTTATTTAGCCCAAAAAGCGAAAGTATTTTTAATACCCCTGATGGTATGAAGGAAGCAAACATTGGTGCATGTTTGTATTACAAGCCTGCCTATGGCCTAACCTTATTGCGTAATAATATTTTAGGGCCAGATAGGTTTGATTATTCATTTAAAGAATATATTAAACGTTGGGCTTATAAACACCCCACTCCTTGGGACTTTTTTCACACTATGGATAATGTTAGTGGTGAAGATTTAAGTTGGTTTTGGAAGGGATGGTTTATTGAAAACTATTTTCTAGATCAAGGTATTAAAGATGTAAAAGTTGAAGCTGGTAAAAACACAATTGTTACCATTGAAAATTTAGACAAGATGGCAATGCCTGTAATTATAGGTTACGAAACAACTGCTGGTACAAAAGGCACAATTAATTTACCTGTAGATATTTGGAATAACAGCAGTACATTTAAATTAAAAATATCAACTACTGAAACACTGAAAGTAATTACAATAGATCCTGATAAAGTTTACCCTGATGTGAATTTTGATAATAATGTGTGGAAACAATAAGCATATGTAATTAATAAAAAATATCGGAACTAAACATAGCTTCCGATATTTTTTTGCTTTTAAATTGTTGAATTACATCTTAACTTCAGTTTTCATTGCTTTCTCTTTTTTCATCATTTCTTCCTTCTTCATCATTTCTTCTTTTTTCATTTTTTCGTCTGCCATCATTTTCTCATTAGCCATCATTTTTGCTGATTTCTTTTTAGCTTTTTTTGTAGGCTTTTTAACCATAGCTGTTTTCTCCATCATCGGCTCTGCTTTTTGAGCAAAAGTTGATAGTGTTGCCAAACCTGATAATAAAAATGTTGCAATAATTGTTTTAATGTGTCTCATAATTATAATTTTATTATTGTTACGCTAACATGTTTTAAAACTTACAATTTTTTTAAAAAAATTTACAAATCAAAATTCAATAGTGTTTCCACCATTAAATTGAAAAAAAGCTTAT
>JANMAV010000043.1:0-25576 GCA_031360055.1 Ferruginibacter sp. | reverse complement strand
GCATTGGTATTGGCATTGATAGGTTGTGTATGCTACTTACTGGCCAGGTATCTATACAGGATGTGCTGTTGTTTCCTATGATGAGACCGGAAAAGGATTTGTAATTACTGATTTTTTTATTATTATTTTCTAAACTAATTAAATTATTACTAATTGTAAATTAGTTTTCTAAGCCACTATCAATAAAACTTTTTTTTTAAAGAATTTAACGGTAAAGGGATTGATTGAATTAGCCTACCGTTGAAAAGTTTTTTGATTTGCTATAATGAAAAAGAGGCTGTATCAAAATTTTGAAGTTGATGTTATGTTCAGCTTGTCGAAACATAATACACACTTCAAGTTTCAATTATTTATCAATTTCGACAAGCTCAATTTGACAATTTATTGAATTTTGATACAGCCTCTTTTTAAATTACTTAATTTTCTACATGTTTTCCATTTTTTTTATAATTTCCTCTAAGTCTTTCAATCGTTTTTCAATTTCGGGTAATTGGCGTACTAATGCATAGCTACGCATAGTTGATAAATAATCGTATGCCGGTGTGCCGGTTATGGATGTGTTGTTTTTTTTGATTGATTTTCCTACCCCACTTTGGCCATTAATTTTTGTGCCATCTGCTATGTTTAAGTGGCCAGCTATGCCTGCCTGCCCACCTATCATTACATTGTTACCAATTTTGGTGCTGCCGCTTATGCCTGTAAGTGCAGCTATTACACTATTGCTGCCAATTTCTACATTGTGAGCTATTTGCAACAAATTATCTAGCTTGGCTCCACTTCTAATAATAGTACTGCCTATAGTGGCTCTATCAATTGTGGTGTTGCTACCAATTTCTACATCATCCTCAATAATTACGTTACCCATTTGTGGCACTTTTTTAAAGCTACCATCGGGCTGTGGTGCAAAGCCAAACCCATCTCCACCTATTACAGTACCTGCATGTATGGTTACGTTATTTCCAATTTTACAATCATGATAAATATTTACACCAGGGTGTATAACGGTATTATCTCCTATAGTTACATTGTTGCCAATAAATGTATTAGGATATATTTTAGCATTATTACCAATACGCACATTTTCTCCCAAATAAGCAAATGCCCCTATAAAAATATTATTGCCTTTTATAACTGATTTATGCACATAGCTAGGCTCTTGCACTCCTACCATTTGTTGAGCTACAATTTTTTGATATTGCTCTAACAATAATGCAAAAGCAGTATATGCATTGGGTACTTTTATTAATGTAGCGGCTAATTTTTGCTTAATTGGTTGGTCAGCATTTATTATGATAATGCTTGCTTGGGTTGTATATAAATATTCTTCGTATTTAGGATTAGCTAAAAATGCTAATTGCCCAACAGTTGCTTCTTCAATTTTACCGAAGTTGGATACTGCTTTAGTAGCATCACCCTCTACAGTGCCACCAATCATTTGTGCTATTTGTGCTGCAGTAAATTCCATCAAAATGTTTTAAAATTGTGGTTAAAGCCTTGGGTAACAAATATAATATTTTTTAATGTTGTAACGCATACTTTCATTTATTAATGCATCATCTACCTCAGCAATATTTTTTACATCTCCATTTTTATAAATAATATGTATGGGGTGTTCATCAAAATTATAGGTACTGTTTGTAACCTCTCCTATAAATACTAGCCAAGCTGCATCTGCAGGGGTAATTTGTAATATATTAGAAACCTCATTAATTTTTTGAGACACAAAATTTTGATCAGATGCTGTTGCCGTGTAAGTAACTTTTAATAATTGCCTGTTTAAAATTCCATTACACAAATAGCTCAAAATTTTATCATCATGGTTGCACCAAGTTTTAATGGCCATCATCACATCTGCATCGTCTATACAGCAAAATTGCTCAATGGTTATATTTTGTAAGGGTTCATTAATAAAACTATTTAAGGGTTGCTGGCATTGTGCACCAATATATTTAGCTCTTTTTATTATTCGTTGCAGCATTTGTTCGGCACTTAATACTGTTTTATGTAAGTACACTTGCCTATACATAAGCCTACGGGCTATGAGAAACTTTTCAATAGAATAAATTCCTTTTTCTTCTACCATCAACTCTCCATTATGCACAGTAATCATTTTCAAAATTCTGTCATAAGCAACATAGCCTTCAATAACACCACTAAAAAAACTATCTCTAGTTAAGTAGTCCATCCTATCTACATCAAGCTGACCACTTACTAATTGATACAAAAATTTTTTATGGTAACTGCCATTAAAAATTGATAGCGCCATTTGTAATTTATTATCAAAAGTCTTATTTAGTTCATCAATAATTAATATAGATAATTTTTCATGATGCACACCTTCTGCCAACACTTGCTCCAATGCATGTGAGTAAGGGCCGTGGCCAACATCGTGTAACAGTATAGCAATTTTTGCAGCCTGTTGCTCTTCCTCAGTAATTTCAATACCCTTACGTATAAGTTCCTGCAAGGCCATGCACATTAAATGATATGCACCCAAGCTATGATGTAGCCTTGTGTGTACAGCTCCAGGATAAACTAAATGAGCCATTGCCATTTGCTGTATTCTACGAAGACGTTGGTAATACGGGTGAGCAATGATGTTAAAAATTAATTCATCATCTATAGTTATAAAGCCATAAACAGGATCGTTAATTATTTTATGAAAAGGCATGTGAGAATTGATATTGGTATAATTGATAAATAATAATGGATGACCAATTGAGATTATATTCGTTGTGAAAGAAGAAAAGTAGTATTGATTTATAAATTTTTAAGTTTAATTATATACATGTAAAAATACCATAGTTGAGATATATAACTGGTATATATTAAAATCTAATTAAACTAATCCATCACTGTATACTTTACTTTTTAAAGACAAAACGATAGCCAAATTTACTTTATTTTATGCAAAGCAAAGGTTAGTCGTTATCAATATTGTTAAAACTAAAACAAACTATTGCAAACTAAACTTGTAGTACGTTTTAAAATTATATTTGTGCATATCAATAAAAAATTATGAGCAAGCCAAAAATTTTGTGGGTAGATGATGAGATTGATAGCCTAAACTCTCAAATAATGTTTTTAGAAAATAAAGGCTATGAGATTGATACTAAAACTAATGGTTTTGATGCCGTAGAATATGTAAAGGAAAATATTGTAGATGTAGTGCTTATGGATGAGAGTATGCCGGGCATAACCGGTTTGCAAACGCTACAACAAATAAAAGAAATAAACAGCAGCATACCAGTAGTATTAATTACAAAAAATGAGGCTGAAAATATAATGGATGAAGCTATAGGAAGCCAAATAAGTGACTACCTTATTAAACCTGTAAACCCCAACCAAGTTTGGCTTTCCTTAAAAAAAATTATTGATAATAAACGCCTTGTTGCAGAAAAAACTACCTCTGCCTACCAACAAGAATTTAGAAGTTTATTTATGGCTTTAAACGATAATCCGAACTACACAGAGTGGATGGATTTGTACAAAAAATTAGTGTATTGGGAGCTTGAAATGAAAAAGAGTGATAGCCCAGAAATGCAAGAAGTTTTTGCTACACAAAAACATGAAGCAAACATTGAATTTTTTAAATTTATTAGTAAAAATTATACTGGTTGGGTAACCCCTAAAAGTACTGATGCTCCAATAATGAGCCATACGTTACTTAAGTTTAAAGTGCTACCACATTTGCAAAAAGGCATACCATTATTTTTTGTATTGATAGATAACCTGAGGTTTGACCAATGGAAAACAATACAACCCATATTTAGCGAAAGTTTTAGGATACATGAAGAAGAAACTTTTTATGCTATTTTACCAACAGCAACACAGTATGCACGTAATGCCATTTTTGCTGGTATGCTGCCTATAGATATTGAAAAAACATTTCCTGATTTTTGGAAAAATGATGATGAAGATGGAGGTAAGAATTTACATGAAGAAGATTTTTTAAAAGCCCATTTAAAAAAATTAGGAAAGCATGATTTAAAAATATCATACACCAAAATAACCAACAACCATGATGGGCAAAAAATGGTTGAAAACATGCACAATTTGTTACAAAACGATTTAAATGTAATTGTATACAATTTTGTAGATATGCTTAGCCATGCACGAACAGAAATGGAGGTATTAAAAGAATTAGCTGGAGATGAAACTAGTTATAGAAGCATTACCCAAAGCTGGTTTGAGCATAGCCCGTTGCACCAAGCATTGAAAAAAATTGCAGATAAGAATATAAATTTGATAGTAGCTACTGACCATGGTAGTACTAGAGTAAAAACACCAGCTAAAATTATTGGCGATAAACAAACTACAGCTAATTTAAGATATAAACATGGGCGTAATTTGAACTACGAAGCTAAAGATGTGTTGGCTTTTAGAGACCCAAAAGAAGCTGGCTTACCAGTACCAAACGTAAATAGTAGTTTTGTTTTTGCAAAGGGAGATATATTTTTATGTTACCCCAATAATTATAATCATTTTGTAAATTATTATAAAAATACTTTTCAGCACGGTGGTATTAGTTTAGAAGAAATGATTGTACCTGTAATAAGAATGAGTAGTAAAGGTTAGGGGGTTGCAGGTTTGAGTAGAAGGGTTTAGGGGTTTAGAATGACTGGCTGTAAACTGATTTTAGATAATAAAAAACCTTGTTTATCTATAAACGTGATTATAACCTCTTAAAAAACTAAAATGAAATTTATAGCTTTAACTAAAAATCTGGTAAGTAATAAAACTCAATATATAAGCTAAGGCAGTCATATAAATAAATTGTATAACTGGCCATTTCCAAGTTTTAGTTTCTCTTTTTACAATAACTAAAGTACTCATACACTGCATAGCTATTACATAAAAAATTAGTAACGATAAGCCAGTAGCTAAGTTGTACACTTTAGTACCATCAGCTCTGGTAGCTGCCGCCATTTTTTGTCTAAGTGTACTACTATTTTCATCAGCATCATCTCCTACTGAGTATAAAGTTGCCATTGTACCTACAAACACTTCTCTTGCAGCAAATGATGTAATAAGAGCTATACCTATTTTCCAATCATAGCCTAATGGTTTTATGGCAGGCTCAATAAAACTACCAATTGCACCAGCATATGAGTTTTGTAGTAAAGCTGTTTTTCTTTCTTTGTTAATATTAGCAGCGTTTGCAGTATCCTGCTGTACTAATACATCATATTTTGCTGTAACAGCTGCCATATTTTTTTTGGGGCCATAATTACTTAACACCCATAACAATAAGCTTATTACCATAATAATTTTACCTGCATCAAAAACAAATATTTTTGCTTTTTCTACCATTGTAACCAATACATTTTTCCAACGGGGGCCTCTATACACTGGCAACTCTAATATAAAAAAACTACGTTCTTTGCTTTTAATAAACCACTTCATTACCCAAGCCACCATCAATGCTAATACAGTACCAAGCAGGTATAGCAACATCATAACCAAGCCTTGCAAGCTTAAAAAACCAAAGTATAATTTTGATGGAAATATGAGTGCTATTAAAATGGTGTACACTGGTAGCCTAGCACTACAACTCATTAATGGTGTAATCATTATGGTTAGTAACCTTTCTTTTTTATTTTCAATATTACGAGCACTCATAATGGCTGGTACAGCACAAGCATAACCACTAATCATAGGCATTACACTTTTACCATTTAAACCAACTTTACGCATTAATTTATCAGTTAAAAAACTTATACGTGCCATGTAGCCGGTATCTTCTAACAAGGTAATAACGCCAAATAAAATCATTATTTGTGGTACAAAAACTATGATGCCACTTAGGCCAGCAATGATACCATTTACAAATAAATTGCTAAACCAGCCATCAGGCAAAACAGTTGCAAACCAATTACCAATATGAGCAAATGCCCACTCAATAAAAGCCATGGGGTATTGTGCTAACCAAAATATTGATTGAAACATTATAAACAAAACGGCTAACAAAATTATATAACCCCAGGTACGGTGTAGTAAAATATCGTCAAGCTTTTCAGTAAACAATGATTTTTTTAGTGGATCTACTTCTACAACTGTAGCTTGCATTATGCTTTTTATACGACCATACCTTTGCATAATTTCTTCTGCCTGTGTTTTGGTAGCATTAAAATTATATGTAGTTTTTATGGCCTTTATGGTTTGCTTTTGTGCAGCTGTAATGGCAAGTTCATCTGCATTAATTAAATAATGCAATAAGGTGTAATTGCTAGCCGCTGGAAATATTTTTTTAATTTCTTCAATACAATACACATTTGTAGGATCTTCATCCATAAAATTTCTAGCTGCTTGAAAATGCTGGTTTTCAGCCACTTGCTCTATTGCTTTTTTTAGTGCAGTAATACCTTTGTTTTTTCTTGGGTTTATAGGTATTATGGGTACACCTAACTCCCTTTCCATACCTGCAATATCTATTTGTGTACCTTTTTGTTTGGCTAAATCCATCATGGATAATGCAATAACTAAAGGCAATTTCAAATCAATTATTTGAGAGCAAAAAAGTAAATTTCTTTTTAAGTTACTAGCATCAGCAACCAATACTATCATATTGGGTTTTACATCATCATCTTGCCCAATAAGAACTTTATATGCCACCCACTCATCTGCTCTTTTTGGATACAAACTATAGCTGCCAGGTAAATCAATAATATTTGCAGTTAGCTCAGCATTAATGGCACTGCTGCCGGTTTTCTTATCTACCGTTACTCCCGGAAAATTACCTACTTGTTGGTTAAGACCGGTAAGTGCATTAAATAAAGAAGTTTTGCCGCTATTGGGGTTTCCTACCAAGGCTATATGTAAATTTGATTTTTCCAAGTACTGCAGTAAATATTAGCTGCAAAAATAACGTTTACTAGCTTGCCTTATGTCTTGTTTTATAAATATGGGCTAAATTTTACAAATGGCGTATTGTAATATTGTTTTGTACTTTGGTAAAACGTATTGCATAAATGGTTTGGTAACTAATTTGCTAACCAATTATAAAGTAATTTACCTTTACTTAAAATATAGTATTGTATGAAAATACTTCTTCCTATTTTAATTTGTTTTACCACAGCTGCTATAGCACAGCAAAATAAAAAAGCAACTAAAAACACTTTAATTGCATTACAAAAGCATATAGATTATCTAGCAAGCAATAAACTAGAAGGTAGGCGTACAGGTACAGCTGGTGAAAAATTAGCTTACGAATATATAGAGCAAGAGTTTAAAAAAATTGGGCTGCAATACTTTAATAACACCAAAACTTTTATACAACCATTTACCGTGCAAGAAGGTAAGCAAATGGATAGCAGTAGTACCGTATTGGTAAATAATGTTGGCTTGAAAATAAATACAGATTTCTTCTATTTTCCATTTTCTGCAAACGCTGCTTCACTAAAAGTTGATTTGAATACAGCATACAAAAACCAATGTATTTTTATTCAAAAAGTTTTAGATTCTACAAAAGATAACCCACACTTTGATATATATGATTTTATATACAATAAAACAGTATCCTTGCAACATGAAGGAGCAAAGTTTTTACTAATTATAAATTCAGATAATGGTTTGGGAATTAAAGCTAGCCAATATGCTGATTTGAATTTTGATGAGAAAGATAAACACCCCAAAGTAAATATACCGGTACTATACCTCACAAAGGAGGCAAATAATGCGTTGAAGGTAAAAGCAAACAGCCCAATAGAAATAACTATGCAATGCAGCGTAGCCCAAAAGGTAAAAACAGGGCATAATGTAGTAGGCTATGTAAATAATAATGCTGATAACACAATTGTATTGGGTGCACATTATGATCACCTGGGTTATGGCGAAGACCATAATAGTTTGTATACTGGAAGTATACCTGCCATACACAACGGCGCTGATGATAACGCTAGTGGTACGGCTGCATTAATTGAAATAGCTAAGATTTTAAAACAGGGTGAATACAAAAAAAATAATTATCTTTTTGTATCATTTTCGGGAGAGGAGTTAGGGCTGTTTGGTTCTAAATTTTTTGTAGATAGTAGCGGTATGCAACCACAAAAAATAAACTACATGATAAACATGGATATGGTGGGCAGGCTAAGTGATAGTACTCATGGGCTTACTATTGGCGGTTATGGCACATCTCCTACATGGGGTACACTAATTACATCTACAGATACATATTTTAAAATACATGTAGATAGTAGTGGCAGCGGCCCTAGTGATCATACTTCCTTTTATAGAAAAAATATACCGGTGCTTTTCTTTTTTACAGGCAGCCACAAAGATTATCATAAACCTACTGATGATGCTGATAAAATAAATTATACTGGGGAACTTGCCATTATAGAATACATTAAAAATATTATTGCCAAAACAAATAATTTACCAAAGCTAGCTTTTACAAAAACTAGAGAAACCAGCATGGGCAAAAGTAGTTTTAAAGTTAGTTTGGGTATAATGCCAGATTATACTTTTGCAGGTAACGGGGTAATGGTAGATGGAGTATCTGAAAATAGGCCTGCCCAAAAAGCTGGCATAAAAACTGGAGATGTAATTATGCAACTTGGAGATTACAAATGTACTGATGTACAAACATACATGGATGCCTTAAATAAATTTAACAAAGGCCAATCAACCAATGTACTATTGAAACGTAAAAACGAGGAGCTATTATTGCCTATTACTTTTTAATGCACTACAATACATGAAATTAAAAATAGATAACGAAACCCTTATTGCTGATTTTTTTGAAAATACAAACCTTCTTGGCATTGTTTCATCATTAAAACATTATCAATTTGTGTGGCATATAAACCAAATGCTTGGCTATAAATTTTCAATAAACCACAGTATTGAAATTAAGTTACTAAAAAAAGAAAGGCAATATAATTTTTCAATTTACGAATATCCAATACCCCACAGCCAGCGCATACATTACTTATATAACAATGAAGATGATGGCGAATATTTATTACCAGAATTTAAACACTTAGATTTTTTATGGCTTACAAAAGAGGAAGCCATGGACCCTATAGAAATAATAACCCTAATACAATCACTAAGATTATTACCAGCAGTGCAGCTAGTTACAGAAATGACTAACGAGAAAATAAAAAATAAACAATATTAAATATTAAAATTAAGTGGAAAGAAAAAACAAATAAACTGTATCAAAAATTTGAATTCAAAGATTTTATTGAAGCATTTTCATTTTTAACAAAAGTGGCGTTTGTAGCAGAAAAAATGGGCCACCACCCCACAATAAAAAACACGTACAATAAAGTAGAAATTTGGTTAACCACACACGATGCTGGCAACACCATTACTACAAAAGATAAAAAATTAGCAACAGCTATAGATGCATTACTTTAAATACATTAACAACCTGACATTATTCTTAGCAAAATAAAAATTACCCAAACAACCCACCAGTAGTTTGTTTTACCATCGCTGCTGTTACTACCTGCACCGGTATACACTAAGTGGTTGTTGTAAATTAAATCATGTAATTCTTTTTCAATATTAGTTACAGCTGTAAGTTCTTTACTTACAATTAAACAATCTTTTTTATTTATTTTTTGGGTACGTACAGTAAGGTTTATTAAATGTAAAACAACATCATTTTTAGCACCGTGAAATTCATTGGGTAGGTGATTTAAGAAATATGAGAAATTACCTTTTACCCAAGGTTGTATTTGTGGTTTAAAACTAGAATAGTTATCCGCATTTATATTACGAAGCAACCGTATACTATCATCTAAAAATATACGAATAGGTTTAAAACCCTCTTCTCTATCTTCATGCTGCAAAAAGTCTTCAAAAAGAAGCAAAGATGCTAAAGCTTCTAAATTATTATCAGTAATTAATTTGCGGCTGTTATAACTAAATGGTATAGCAAAGTATGGAGAAAAAAAAGCATCAAATTGCGTATCGTTTGCAAAAGTTTTTATTTGTATACGCAACTCATGCAAATCTAGGCTGTAAGTTTCAAGCATGGCCAGTACATACTTATTCTGCCAAATTTTATTATGGTATGCCAAACGTTGCAAAAAATCTGGTCGTTCTATTTCTGCAAATACATCGTTTTTGTTAAATGTAAATCCATCTACAACTATAAAGCCATCTGCAGCAAAATCAAACTCTGCAGCAAGTTGTTTTTTTATACGGTTAATATTTATTTCTTCCTCTATCTTAACATCGCAATGCAACAGCAGCCTTGTTATTGATGTGTATTGTGTATTAGCCAATGCCTGTACCTTTAAAGTTGTTATTAATATTTGTGTTTACTCTTTTTAATAATGCATTTAAACTAAAAACATGTCTTCTAAATTCAGGATATTTTTCTGCTTCCAAAGCAGTATCACCCATACGCATTAAAGTTTTTGCTGCACCATAATCTTTATAATAAATGGGCTCAAATTCTTTATACTCAATAAAGGTAGATATTAAAAAACTTGTTGTATTACTCAATGCTTTCCAATGCAAATCATTTAGTTGTTTTAACTTGGATTGTATGACAGATATGTTTTTAGATTTCATAAAGGCTGGCTCAGACTGTTCAATTTTTAGATATAGTTTTCTTAATTCATCCTTATCAAAGTCAGCTATTTTTATAACTTCATTAACTTCTTCTTTTTGGTATAAATAATCTTCTAATAAAATAGCAATCCTTTCATTACCACCAAGTTTATCTGCCTCTTGCGAAAGTCTACTTATTTTTTCTGCAAGGATGTATTTTTCATCGGAGTTATCGTTCTCTTTTATTTTGAATAACCTTGGTTTTAATAATTCAATTTCTTCTAATATTTGTGTGCCTTTAATTTCCCAAATATCATCGTCATTTTGTTGAAATTGCCTTATTGTTTCAGTAAGATCATCTTCCAATTGAATATATTGTTCCTTTAACCTGCCAAGGTTTACCTGCTTTTCAGAAACTGAAAATACATTTTTAAATTCCTGCTGTGTCATAACCAAAAAAACAGTTGTACTAAGTACTCGGCTATCAGTAATATGAATTTGTAGTTCAATATCGGAGCCTTTAATTAAATCGCTTTGCAAATCTTTGCCTGATATTTCTATACAGCCAATAGTAAGGTTTGATGAAGCTCTTGAGCCTTTATCACCCTCCAAAATATTTATAATAATAGTATCGGTGCTACCTTTTTTTATAGTTTTAGAAATTTCTCTGTACAGGGTACGTTTTTGTGGGAGTAAACTATTACGTTCAAAAATAACTTCCAATTTTGTAGTTTTATTTTCTACATCATCTACTTCTACACATATATCGTGTGGTAAAGGTTGCCCATCAATATTATAAACCCCTTGTGCAATACTTATTTGTTTATGCAAACTTGTAATTTCATTTTTTTCAGCATCAAATATGGCTAATTCAAAATTATTTATATTGCTTTCTATGAGCGGTAAAAATTCAGTTTTTTTTGCTCGTAAGTTTATTAAGCCAGTATCAAAACCACCATCAGCACGGGTAATACGGTAGTATTTATTTTCATAATTTCCTGTAGCAGCTATTAATAACACTTCTTCTTTATCTCTGCTTGCTTTGCTGTATGAAAGGTTAATAGCAGTATCTAACTCTTCAAAATTTACCGAGGCTAATAAGTCATCAGCACTATGTAGCGTTTCGGTTTTAGTAGTAATAATTTGCTTTACTACTGGCTCATAATATTTATTAGCAGCATAGTAAGCAGCACCACAGGCAATAGAGGTTGTAGGATCTATACTATAATTAATTTCAATATCTGTTTGAGTAGCTAATTGTTGCCTTACTTGTGGCAAAAAAGTACTACCACCAACTAAAATAATTTGTTTAATATCGGCAGCTGTTAAACTATTATTTTGTAAAATTTTTTGTATGAGTACTACTGTTTCTTGTATAATTGGTGCAAATGCATCTTCCGCTTGCTGTTTAGTTATGGGTATTAAAAAATCATAGTTTACTTCATGGAGTGTAGCACTAAATTCAATGTAAGCGGTATCAACTCTTGATAGTTCTTTCTTAGCTTCCTCAGCATAATACAATACTTGGTAATACAACATTTCATATTGGCCATGCTTTATTCTAAACTCCTCTTCAAAATTAGGTATGTTGGTTTGTTGTATAATTGCTGGCACAATAATTTTATTAATTAGCGCAAAATCTAAATCCATACCTCCTAAAAAATTATTGCCCTCATGGTCTATAACTTTTAAATCTTCGCTTGTGCTTTTTACTAAAGCCACATCAAAAGTTCCACCACCAAAATCATATACTAACCAATTACCTTCTGGGTTTTCAGGCTTGTTTTCAGGTGCATTAAAAAATGCTAAACTGGCAGCTATAGGTTCTTGCAATAAATACACTTGGCTAAAACCAGCATCTTGCCCGGCTTTTAAAGTTGCATTACTTTGCATACTATCAAACGAAGCTGGTATTGTTATAACGCAAGCCTCTATTGGCTCTTGCCCTTGTACAAAATTTTTTAGCTCCTTTAGTATCAATGTAGATAATTCAACTGGTGTTACATTTTCATCAATATTAACTACATAATATTTTTCGTCGGTCCCCATTTTTCTCTTAAATCCTCCAAAAACATTTACTGCATCTTTAGTGAGATATTCCCTAGCCTTATCTCCTATTAAAATTCTATCTTTTCTATAAGCCACAAATGATGCAAGCGTTTCTTTTTGCCCCACAGGATTTTTGTATACAATAACTTTATTATTATCATACTTTGCAATGAGTGAGTTTGTAGTACCTAAATCAATTCCAAAATTTACCGCTTTCATGTACTTTATTTTTGTGCTTTAAAATTTGTGTTATATGTATAACTGCCATTAAACTGATACCTATCTGTTTAAAAAATTAAATAATTTAGGTGATTAATTTTGCTGCATTACGTGGAAATTCTACCCTTTTTCTGCAATTACAATTGCTTTTTGTAACAATTGCAAGGCTCCATCTTGCTTTTTGTAAATAATAGGTTTTAAAGTTTTTACAATAGCCATTTTTGATGATGTGGAACCTACAATACTTGCTTCACAATCTGTACGAGAGGCTTGGTATGGCTCTCCTGTAGGATTCTGCATAATATATCCTTCTTCTTCAAAAATAGAAAAAAGCCTAGCAAAATTTCTTTCAAACGAACTTAATTGTCCCATACCCTGCAATTTTTGTTGCATATCAAACAATTGGTTAATTATGGCTGTGTGCATGTAATAAAGTTGATAGTGATAGTGGTTACCTTGTGGTTATTTAATTATCAATTAACTAAAAATGTAACGCTTGGCAAATATATTTGTAAAAAAATAAATTATTTACTGAAATGCTGTTAATTATAGCATTAAATTAATCAATCAAATGCTCACTATTCCTTTACACCAATTATCATCTGCACAGGTGCAACAATATTTGCAACATGCCATTGTACCTAGGCCAATTTGTTTTGCATCAACAATTGATTTGGATGGAAATGTTAACTTATCTCCATTTAGTTTTTTTAATTTATTTAGTAGCAACCCACCAATTTGCATTTTTTCGCCAGCAAGAAGGGTTAGAGATAATACTACAAAACATACATTACAAAATGTTTTGCAAGTGCCAGAAGTTGTTATTAATATGGTAGATTATGATATGGTGCAGCAAATGAGCTTAGCAAGTTGTGAGTTTGCAAAAACTGATAACGAATTTATTAAGGCAGGTTTTACCCAACAAAAAGCAACGTTAGTAAAGCCACCAATGGTAGCTGAAAGTAAAATAAAACTTGAATGTGTAGTGCTTGAAGTAAAACCTTTAGGCAAGGAGGGAGGTGCTGGCAACTTGGTAATATGTGAAGTAAAATATTTACACATTGATGAATCAATTTTAGATACAAATAATAATATTGACCAATTAAAATTTGCTGCTGTAGCAAGACTAGGTGGTGATTGGTATTGCCAAACTACCCCTCAAAGTATGTTTACTGTAGCTAAACCAAATACACAATTAGGCATTGGTATAAATGCTTTACCTACAGCAATAAAAAATAGTACTTTGCTTACTGGTAACCACCTTGGGCAATTAGCTAATATACAAAGTATACCAGCTATAGATGTAAATTTTGAAAATGACGCCTTAAAGCAAATTGTACAATATTATAATTTAAACCCTGCTGATATGGAAATAGAAACCCAACGTTTAGCAGCATCTTTATTAAACCAAGGCGATGTAGCTACTGCTTGGCAAGTATTACTTGCAAACGATGTTTTGTAATAAAAAAAATATTTTATTACTCTACGTCATGTTAAAAAATTAAACTTTTTACTTATTTCTTAATTTCAAAAAATTAAATTTTTTTACCATGCCAATAATATTAAGAATTTTTCTGCTTTTATTGCCAACTAGTTGCTTTGCACAAAATAATACTACATATAAAAATTTAGCATTAGAAGGTGGGGGCACTAGAGGTGTAGCTTATGCAGGTGCATTTAAAGTATTGGAGCAAAAAAATATTTTACAACATATTGAAAACGTAGCAGGCTCCTCAGCAGGTGCTATTGCAGGGTTAATGATATGTATTGGTTATAACACTACTGAAATAGATAGCCTACTTAAAGCGTTGCCATTTGAACAATTTAATGATGGTGGTGGTGGGTTAATTGGTAAGTATAGAAGAGTAAAAAAGAAATATGGAATTTATAAAGGAGATAGCTTTGAAAAATGGTTGCAGGCAGTATTGTTGAAGAAATTAAACAATGCAGATATTACTTTTATACAATTGCATAATCTAAAAAATAACAACCCATTGTATAAAGATTTATATTGTACAGCTACCAATATTAGCAAGCAAAGGCTTGAAGTTTTTAGCTACAAAACATCTCCTAATTTAAGTATAGCTACGGCTGTGAGAATAAGTGCTGGTATACCCTTATATTTTGTACCAATTGTACTGGATGATAATTTACAAAAATTAAAAAAGAACGATACAACAAGCTATAAAAATTATTATGTAGATGGAGGTATGCTTTGTAACTACCCAATTAGTATGTTTGACAGTTGCATAAATTGTACAGACCCATTATTAAGTAACAACCTAGTTTTTAACACACAAACACTAGGCATTAAATTAGAAAGAGATGAACAAGCAAGTGCTATACTTAAAGATAGTGTGGCTATTGCTACTTATAACCCCAAAAAAATAAACGATTATTTAGAAGCTTTCGGAAATTTATCAACCGAAACTATAAATAGAAAATACCCAAATTTAGATAACGAAAAAGGTAGAACTATTTATATAAACTATGGTAAAACAAATGCACGTATTAAAAAAATGAGTGTGACTGATAAGCAATTTTTATACAACAATGGTGTGCATTGTACAGAAAGATTTTTTGAGTTAAATAAAAAATTACTTCCTAATAACTAACCTAAAATTACACACTCACCTTTTGTTTATTACTTATAAAAACACCTGCAAAAATGCAAATGGCAGCTATTATTTTATTGGCAGATATTTGCTCATTTAAAAAGCTTACAGCAATAATTGCTGCAAATAATGGTTGTGAATAAATATATGCACCAGCAATTGAAGCTCCCAAAATTTTAATACCGTAAATATTAAATAAATAAGCAAAAAAAGTACCGGCAACAGCAATTAAAGCAAGTGTGGCAAATGCTTTTACATCATATTGCTGCCAAGGTATTATTTTAAATTCATTGTAGCATACTGGCAATATCATAAAAAAACCAATAGTGAAAATTACCCTTAAAATCATTATTGGATTGTAAATTTTCATTAACGGTTTTACCAGCACAAAATAAAAAGTATACGATATTGCGTTAAGTATTACAAACACATCTCCTAAAACTGCATTGGCAGCATTGCCAGCTGTATCTTTTGATAGTATTAAAATTAAAGCGCCTAATATGCCTAAAAAAAGGCCAATAATTTTATAACTTGTTATTTTTTCTTTTAATAAAAAAGAGGCAATTATGGTAATTAAAATAGGGGTAATTAGTAACAATAAGGAGGCATGTATGGAATAAGTGAGTGATAACCCTTTTATAAAAAACAATTGGTTTATGGCAATGCCAGTAAGTGCACATAACAAAAAACGACCTACATCTTTTTTAACAATTTTTGTGTGGTTAGTTTTGAAAAAATAAAGTATCCAAAATAAAACAGCCGTTACAAATACCCTAACTAAATTTAAACCAAATGCATTTATAAAGCCATTATTAATTAAAAATTTAACCGCTGTAAAATTTACTGCAAAAAATAGATTTGTAGCTATTAAGGCAATGTGGGCTTTTGTTTTTTGGTTAACCATATAATAATTATGAACCCTTTAAAATTAGATTCGAGTATTTACTGAACAGTATTTGCTAAAAAATCTTTAATACCTGCAGTAATTTTATCTGCAATTTGTTGTTGAAAATTTGGATCTAAAATTAATGCCTCCTCATCGGGATTACTTAAAAAAAGTGTTTCTACCAATGCATTAGGATATTCAGTTGGGCTATTGAGCATAAAATTAAATGAGGCAATGTTACCATACTCTTTTAACCCAAGTTGCAGCATTCTTTTGTTTATATAAAAACTTAAATTTCTAAAGCCAATATAACGGTATAGAGAGCTTGTACCACCTGCCCGTAGTGGGTCTGCGCTAGAGTTTAGGTGAATAGATATTAGCAAATCAGGCTCCTTATCTCTGTATATTAAAATACGTTCTTTATTATCTACAAATTTTTCAGTAGTTCTCGTCATTAATACTGTAGCGCCTTCATTTTGTAAATTTTTTTGCAGCTTAAGTGATACAGCTAAAGCCAATTCTTTTTCTGATGAGTTTGTTGGCCCACCTGCACCGGTATTGCTACCGCCATGCCCAGCATCTACAGCAATGGTTAAGTTTTTTAATGATAAATTACTGGGCTGCTGTTTAATTTTTATAGTTAATAAATTTCCATTGTAATATATACTATGCCCCCAATGTTGAGGGTGTTTAAGATAAATGGTTACTCTAAAAATTCCGTCTTGTATTTGCTCGTATGTTACGTTTTTAATTTCTTTTGTTGATTGTAGTTGGGTAATCCAATTGGTATTATTAGTAGCACCAAATACATCTACAACAATTTTAGAAGGCTCTACTTCTTGAAAAGATTGGTAAGGTAATTTTGCGGTAAGGCCAATGGTTACATAATCATACACACTATCTCCATATACCTGCCACCTATCAGTAAGTGCATACCCAACAAATGTGCCCTTTGCTGCAAGTGTAACAACATCATCAGGAATATAGGCAGTACGGTAGGGTGCCAATTGTACTTTATAATGCCCCCCAACTTTACCAATAATTTTTAATGGTATCATACTATCTATGTATCCAATTTTTGCTCCACCAAGTCTGTCATCTCCTAACCCATATTCTAAATGTGCTAACCTGCCTTTTGTAAAACACACATCGCTACTTAATGGCGATAAAATGGCAAATGTATTGTTAGTTTCTTTACTAAATTTTAGTCCATCTTTGTTTGTTACTGTTACCATAAATTTTTGTGCTGTAAAATTATCAGTTGGCTTTACCACATACTCCCCTTGGTATATACCTGCCATGCCTTTAGTAGAGAAAGTTGGCAATTCGTATAATGCTGTATTACCCATTACCGTTACATTACAGCTAGGTAATGCTTTTACTTTAAACTGTATTTTATCTCCAACCTGCAACACTAAGTTGCCCTCAGGTATGGTTTCTATACTTTCAATAGTCAATATTTTTACAGCTTCAGCAGGTGCTGGTTTTTTGTAGCTAAACTGTATAATTTTGGTAATAGATTTACCAGTATTGCTTGTGGCTATTATAGCAAAAGTTGTGTCGCCTTCTGTAAGGTTTAACTCATAGGCAAGGGCTCCTGTACTATACACTTTTGCAGCAATTCCATTTATATTTACTGTACAAGTTTTGCAGGTACTACCAATAATAAACTGCCTTGAGCTGCTAACTTTATTACTTTCTTTGGTGGGGTTTACTAAGCGTATAAAAACAGCATCTTGTGCAAATGCAATTATATAATTGAAACAAAAAAATACAATGCCAAAAAATTTAATCATACATCCATATTAAAAAAATTACAAAAACAAATCATTATACAATTTTGCACCAGGCACTACTGCATATTTTTCTAGATTAGTAATACCATCTGCATGTAGCACTTGTTCATCTATCAAAGCCTGCCCGGTGTAGGTTGTAGATGGTTTAGATACTATTGCATAAACAGCATCAGCTACAATTTCTGTTGTACGGCTCATGTTTATCAACGCCTCTCCACCCAATAAATTTTGTACTGCAGCAGTAGCTATAGTTGTTTGAGGCCATAATGCATTTGATGCTATATTAAACTCAGCTAACTCAGCTGCTAAGCCTAAAGCAATCATAGTCATGTTATATTTACTTATTGTGTAAGCTATATGGTTTTTAAACCATTTCATATCCATATTAAGCGGTGGGGATAGGGTAACTATATGAGCATTTTCAGCTTTTTTTAAATATGGGATACAGGCCCTACTTACAAAAAATGTTCCCCTCACATTTATATCATGCATTAAATCGAAACGCTTAGGTTCAGTAGTTTGTGTATTGGTAAGCCCAATGGCAGATGCATTGTTTATTAGTACATCTATACCACCAAATGTTTCTACAGCTTTATCAACTGCAGCTTGTATTTGATTTTCATCTCTAATATCACACTGCACAGCAAGGGCTTTGCCACCAGCTTCTTCTATATCTTTTGCGGCAGAAAATATAGTGCCTCCAAGTTTCTCGTTTTCTGTTGTGCTTTTAGCCGCCACTACAATATTGGCGCCTGCTGCAGCAAACTTTAGCGCTATTGCTTTACCAATGCCACGGCTAGCACCTGTAATAAAAATTGTTTTGTTTGTAAAATTCATAATTAAAATGCTTTTTAATGGTGCTTTTATAAAATATTTTTACTTGTTGTTTTTGGTTCTATGCCGAAGTGAAATAACATTTAGTTCAAAGCTTTTTACTCTCGGTATAATACCATCTATGATTTAATGTATAGCCTTTGGCCTAAACATTAAATCATGTTGGTATTACATATAAAATTACCCAAAAAATTGTACTCACTGCAAAATTATTGTCTAAATAAAAAACCGCAAATACTCATTATAAATAGTATTTGCGGAAATATAAATTTTTAATAGGCTATGCTAAACTAGCTTCAGCAGTTATGGTTGTATTATATAGTTTTGAAATGGGGCAGTTAGTTTTTGCATCTGCTACAGCTGTATCAAATTGCTCTTTGGTAATATTTGGAATTGTGCCTTCTACGGTAAGATGAGATGATGAAATCTTACCATCTACCAATTCAATATCACATTTGGTAGTTAAATTATCAGCAACAAAGCCAGCTTCTTGTAATACAAAACTAAGTTTCATGGTAAAACAACCTGCATGGGCTGCTGCTACTAACTCCTCTGGGTTAGTACCTATACCGTTTTCAAAGCGACTACCAAATGAGTATTGTGTTTGGTTTAAAACAGTACTTTGTGTTGTTAAATGTCCTTTTCCTTCTTTACCTGTACCTTGCCATACGGCTGTTGCGTTTCTTTTCATTTTAATTTATTTTATGGTTGATTATTATTTGTTTGGTCTAGTTCTTTTTTTCTCTTGTCTGATTTAGTTTGTTTTTCTAACTTTTGTGGAACAATAAATATGCCCAAAACTAGTACATAAATGCTATATGATGCATAAACTGACCATATGGCTGAAAGTATACCTATTAACGTAAATATAATGGCTACAATATTTTTTATTTGCCCATATTTTATTGAGCTGTCTGAAAGGGTTTCATCAACCAATTTTGAATTTACATGTGAGTATCTTAATAACATGTAAGCTGTTACAGATGCCATAAATAAAACGGTTCCCAAAAAAATTGCTGCTAATGGTACTTTATGAAAATCGCCAACAATGGCAATGGCAAATGGCATCATTGTTACCCAAAAAAGAGAATGTATATTTAGCCACAATAATTTACTATTAGCTTCTTTTATGGTGTGATACAAATTGTGGTGATTGGCCCAAAAAACAGCCACAAATAAAAAACTAAACACAAAACCTATTAAGTATGGACTTATTTTTAATAGCTCCTGTAAGTTTTCTGCATTGGTGTTAGTAGTACTAAATTTTGGCACCTTAAATTGAAATGCTAGTAATGTTAATACAATAGTAAACACACCATCACTAAAATTTTCGAGCCTAGTTGTTGTTATAAAAAAAGTTTTTTGCATGTAGTATTATTTTAAAAAAGTAAGGCTATACAACTCTTCATTGTAGCCTACATACAACTTTGTTTTGTACTCAATTACTGGGCGTTTTATTAAGTTATTATGTTGTACAAATAAATTGATTAAATCTGTATTGCTATTTGTTTGATTCTGTTCAACCGAAGTTAGCAATTTCCATGCGGTACTTTTTTTATGAAGCAATACTGATGCAGGTTGTAAGGTTAACCAATGTTTACAAATTAATATTGATAAGCCTTCTTTTTTAAAGTCGTGAAATTTGTAACTAATATTATGTTTCGTAAAAAATGTAATCGCTTTTTTTACACTGTCGCAGTTGGGTATACCGTAAATTTTTATCATACAATGTTTTTAATTATTGAATACAGCGTTGTAAACAATTAATTTACCAATTTTATAAATTCTCATGTAATTAATTATTACAAATTAAATTACATGTATCTAGTTTGTATTACTGTGGTATACCTTCTCCTTTGGAGTTAAACATACCATTTACTTTTTTTATATGATAGTTTTTAAAGCTTTGGCTAGCTTCCATGCCAATACCATTTAGGTATTGCCCATCTTTTTGGCGTACCCTTACTTTTTTATCTGTATAAAATTCTACGTTAGTTCTATTTCTATCCCAATACAAATCATCGCAATAAATAGTATCGCCTTTAAGCATGTTTATAATTACAACACTATCCTTGAGGTATATTAAGTTCTGTCCATCTTTATATTTTGCATATAGTGCTGTAAGCTTGCTTTCTTTAACCTGCTCTGCATTGTAAAACTCGGCATATAAAGTTTTAGGAAACTCATAATAGGTACTACTGTCTTGTACATGAAGCATTAATGGAGAAGTAAGAATAGCCTTTGTTTTGCCTGCAATGGTATAGTTTAAAACAATATCAGTAGCCTGCTCTGTACCAATACTTTTTTGGGCAATACTGTTTACCTTACCCCTATCGTTTTCGCAAGAGTATAAAAAAAAGCAGCTTGTACAAACAACTGCTTTTAATATGTTATATAGTTTATAAGTAAGCATTGTAATAAGCTTATTACTCGTATTTACGTTTTATAAACCAAGTGGCAGACATTGCAATGCCTATGTTTACTCTAACCACTCCTTCTCTTAGGCTTTGGTTTTGCTTGTTACCTTTTTGGCCAACTTCTAAACCTGTATTTAATAGCACAAACTCACCTTGGTTAAGGCGTTGAAAGTTAGTAAGCGGTAGGCCAGCACCTAGTGTAAGTGCATAGTTAGGCCTATTAGTATTATTTATTTTTACATAATCTTTGCCATAATAAAAACCAGCACGGTATTTTACAAAGTTCCAATATTTTTTAAATGGCGTTGTACTTGTAGCAGGGTAGTATTGCACACCAACATGCAACATAAAGTTATCCTGCACATCATCAGCTTTGTTAAAATACCTGTACTTGCTCCAAGTGGTATAATCTACATCAGCTCCAAAAGTAATGTGTGGGGTATTGTAAGTAAAACCAACCGTATAACTAGCTGGTAATTTAACTGTGCCCGATTCATTAATTCTAGAATCTGCAGTATCTATACCAATAGCCTCACCATCGCTATTATATAAAAATGTACCATTAAAGTAATCTCTTTTTGCTTTAAGGTTTTGCTGCAAATTAGCAGTTGCACCAATACGCAATAAGTTTTTATTTGGTAGCCTATAGCTATACATGGCTCCAAGGTTTACAAATAAACCACCAAACCTAGCATTGTTTTGTAGGTTAGATAAGGCATAATTTATGGTATCGTTAGTTAAAGATGATTTTACAGAAGTTTCTCTGTTACCAAAGCTATAGCCAGTGCTTACACCAAAACTAAAATTTTTAATTTTTAAACCAGTACTAATATTAGCTTGGCTAAGGCCTCCTGTACCTTCAAAAAGAGTACTAATACTGTCTATACCAGTTATACGTTTATCATTCAATATTTTATAGTTTACCCTACTTACTGGCCTTAAGCCAACGGCCACATTCCAATAATTACCTTTAGTTAACATTTTTTTAGGGGTAATTGGAAAAGCCAATTGCAGGTAAGTAATTAATGTATTTGTAGCTTTATATTTTTCTGTACTATTATTACTTTTAAGGGTACGTGTATCAACCTCACCACCAACATCAAACAAGGTTGTGTTAGTACTTCCTAATACAGCAGGGTTGGTAAGGTTTATTGATTGAGATTTGTATTGAAAAAAAGGTATAAAAAAAGCAGAATCTACAAAAGCTACTGCTACACCTCCCATACCTCTACTAACAATATTTTGAGCTGGTACAATTTCGCCAAGGCCATACCTTGAGTATGGAGCATTTTCTTGAGCAAAAGCTGCGGTAAAACATACAGAAAATAATAGAACTGAAGTAAATTTTTTAATCATTACAGTTGTTAAGTTGGCTAATGGCATACAATCCTTTAAATAAAAAGTTATGGTCGGCAAATATCTGTGTTTTAAGTTGCCCTGCAAAATACACTGCATTACCACCGGTTAAAACCACGTTAAAGTTGCCGTATTTATTGTTGTACCGGGCTACAATTCCTTCAATTTCGGCAGCCATACCATTTAAAACACCACTTTGCAAATTTGTTTTGGTATCATAGCCTATTAGTGGATAATTCCATGTGGCGGCTTCTAATGGAAGTAAAGCGGTATACTCATGCATTGCTTTAAAACGCATATCCATACCAGGTGATATGCCGCCACCTAAAAACTGATGCTGTTGGTTTACAAAATTGTAAGTTATACAACTGCCTAAGCCAATTATTAAACTATTTTTTTTGGGGTAAAAGTGCACTGCTGCTGCTATAAGTGCTAATCTATCTGCTCCTATAGTTTCTGGTTTACCTACCGGGCTTGTAAAATTTACTTTAGTATGTACTCCTAACTTATGAAAAATGGTAGATGTGGCTAATATGTTTTCAATACCTGTATTGTGTTTTATAACTGATGATAAGATGCTATGTGTTATTCCATATTTTGCTATAATAGCACTAATGGAAGTATCATCATCATTTGGCAATACAAATTGATCAGTTAATTGATCTTTTATAAAAATGGCAGCTTTTAATCTGGTATTACCAAAATCCAAACAAAGGGTTATCATGATTAAATTTTAGGGGGGTAAAGTAAATTTATTGTTTTGAAAAATCAAATCCTTCTAAATTTTTAAAATGGCCATTCAATTTAATTTTAGATACAAGCAAATTCATTTGAGCCATGGTTTCTATAGTTTTTATTAGGTGAGTATGTAAAAACTCTTGCCTGTGTATTTCATTTGTAAGCTCTAGCAACCTATACTCATCATGCAAGCTCATGCCAGCATGGTGTGCTACATCATAGCTGCACAAATCATCATCTTGCTTTGCAAAATTTTTATTTACATTAAGTAATTGGTGCAGTGCCCTAATAGCGGTAATAATTTTTTTCATTATTACATCACTTCCATTATACTTTATAATGGGGTAAGTTACTATAGCACCATGATACAATTTGTTAGGTAAGCTGGTTATACTTTCTAAAATATTAAACACATCTACACCAGTAGTTTTAATATCCATTTCACCATTATCGTAAGTGGTTGATATTTCATTAATGGTTACCAAAGTGCCAAAATCCATAACCTTGTTGTTTATTACTGCAGGTATTCCAAATGGTTTTTTATTGGCAAAACAATCTGTAATTAGTTGTTTGTACCTTGGTTCAAAAATATGAAGGTTTAGTGCTTCGCCAGGGTACACTACAATTGATAGTGGAAAAAGGGGGATGAAGTTTGTCATAATAAAAAAAGTAAATTTAATACAATAAGTTATAGTATAAAAGCAAAAACTAAACCTAAACTAATTGTAAATAAATATTATCGTTTAATATTGTATAAATGAAAGCACCTGCTACAATTATATTAAGCCGTACAGATGGTATTGGAGATATGGTTTTAATGTTTCCCATGGCAGGTATTTTAAAAATGTATTTCCCTAATACTATTATTGCAGTGTTAGGCAAAGCGTACACAAAACCTTTGGTTGCTTGCTGCAAATATGTAGATGAATTTATAGACGAAAAAGATTTTTTTTCAAAACAAATTCAAATTAATAATAACCTGCCAGATTGTATTATACATGTAAGAACTAATAAAGAAGTAGCAGAAAGAGCAAAGAAATTGGGTATAAAAAATAGAATTGGTACGGCCAGTAGGTTATACCATTGGTTTACTTGCAATACATTAATACCGCTAAAAAGAAAAAAATCTTCCCTACACGAAGCACAACTAAATATTAAATTATTAAAACCGTTAGGCATAACTAAAACATTTACAACAAATGAGTTGATGGAATACTACGGGTTAGATAACATAGAACCACTACTACCAAATTTTGGTTTACTAATAGTGCCTAATAAATTTACTGTAATTATACATCCAAAATCAGAGGGCAGCTCCAGAGAATGGCCCATTGAAAATGTTATAAGTTTAATAAATAGTTTAGATGCTGAAAAATATACAGTTATTTTAACTGGAGTAGAAAAAGAAAAAGCATTTATTAACGATATTATTATAGGGCTTAATAGACCGGTTGTAAATTTATGTGGAGGCATTGTATTAGGGCAATTTATAGCTTTAATAAAACAAGTTGATGCCTTGGTAGCCAATGCAACAGGGCCTGCACACATGAGTGCAGCTTTACAAACAAACACCATTGCATTATACCCACCCATGAAACCTATACACCCTGGCAGATGGGCACCTTTGGGTAAAAAAGTAAAAGTATTTGTAGGCAGACAACAGTGTGAGGGTTGTAAAAAAACGATAGCAATATGTGCATGTATGCAGGCCATACAACCAATAGCTGTGCAACAATATTTACAAGAATTATTAGTTAAAAAAATAGCCCAATAAAATATTTTAATGAATAACAAAAAGCATATTGTTTTTGATGCAGAAAGAATGAAGTATGCCAATACTGGCTTATATCATTATTGCAAACAATTGGGCATGGCTTTAAAAAACGTTATTAAAAAAAATGAAGAAATACTTCTATTTTATGTAAGAGAAAAGAATAGTGGAGAATTTGGAAATGATGTGGCGTACAACATTCAAAAAGGCGTTGATAAATTTTATATGCCCACAAATAAAATTGATGTTTGGCATTGTACATATCAAGCATCAAATTATTTTCCTAAAAATACAAAAGCCAAAATTGTATTTACTATTCACGATTTAAATATAATACACGAACAAAAAAGTGAGAAAAAAATACAAAAAGAATTAAAAAAAAA
>JANMAV010000156.1:0-2619 GCA_031360055.1 Ferruginibacter sp. | reverse complement strand
TATCTTTTCTTTTAAACAAATATATATTTGGATATGTGTGTGAAATAACAAACCCACTCAACACAAATAAAAAACTAACAAAACAATAAAATTGATTTAAAATAACATTAATAAAAGGTAAGCCTTCAAACTTTATAGTTGGTCCTAAATGAAAAAAGAAAATACCAATTACACATAAATATCTTATTCCAGTAAGTGGTGGGATAAATCTTTTACTATTTTCCATATTAAGTAATCAACAATTTTACTTTTTGCCATTTTATTCTTCTCCACCAAAAATCACTTTAACCCCTCCATCCGCTGAACATATTTCCCCACCACATCAAACTCAATGTTTACTTTATGGCCAACTTGTACATTGTGCATATTTGTATGTTCATACGTGTAAGGTATTATGGCAACGGTAAAAGTATGTAAAGTGATATTAAAAATAGTAAGGCTTATACCATTAAGAGATATTGAACCTTTTTCAATAATAAATGCTGCAAATTTTTTATCAAACTCAATTGTGTACTCCCAACTGCCATTTTTTTCTATGTAATTCACACATGTGCCTGTAGTATCTACATGGCCTTGCACAATGTGTCCATCAAGCCTACCATTAAAACTTAAACATCGTTCTAAGTTCAAAGTTGTACCAATTTGCCAATTACCAACTGTAGTTTTTTGTATAGTTTCATCTATAGCAGTTACTGTATAGGTATCATTATCAATATTTTCAACCGTTAAACATACACCGTTGTGGCTTACACTTTGATCTATTTTTAGCTCCTTGGCTAAGCTACTCCTTACGGTAATAGTTAAGTTGGTATTGGTTTTGGCAATACTATCTACTGTGCCTAATTGTTCTATAATTCCTGTAAACATGCTACAAATTTGAGATAATTGTAGCAAATATTTCTTTTTTTAAAATATTCTTTTATCTTTGCACTCCTAATTCATCAAAAAGGGGGTATACTACCATGTTAATAATAGATTCAAAAGATTGCGAAAACATTGATAAAGCACTTAAAAAGTACAAAAAGAAATTTGAAAAAAGCCGTACCCTATTACAATTAAGGGAAAGACAAGCTTTCATCAAACCTTCTGTACGCCATAGAATGATGGTGCTTAAAGCTGTTTACAAGCAACAACTATCTGAAGGTAAATTCGATTAATAATTTTCGGTAAGTAATTTATTTATTGCTTTCTATAAAATATATTTAAAACTGATGAAGAGTTATTATTAACTTTATCATCAGTTTTTTTATGTCTATATATCAACAACATATTCAATCTTATATAAACCACATTCACTATCAAAAAAGATATAGTGTACACACAATAACTTCATACAACAACGATATTTCAGCATTTTTTTGCTTTCTCACCAGCGCATACGATAATATTGAAATTGCTGCAGTAAAACCAACACACGTTCGTACTTGGTTAGCCAGTATGAAGGAGGAAGAAATGGCCTCAAAATCTATAAACAGAAAAATATCTGCCTTACGGTCTTTTTATAAATTTTTATTGCAAAAAGAAGTTGTTACTACAAACCCTGTAACTGGCATAATATCGCCAAAAGTGCCTAAAAGATTACCTCAATTTATAGCAGAAAAAGATACAGAAGAACTGTTTGGCGAAACAGAATTTGAAGTAGGATTCAAGGGCCAAACAGAAAAGTTGGTGATGCAACTTTTATATAACACCGGTATACGAAAAGCCGAGTTAATTGCACTTACAGCAAATGATATTGACTCTATAAATTGTACAATTAAAGTTTTAGGTAAGGGTAATAAACAAAGAATAATACCAATAAGTAAAAAGTTAGTGTACGAATTACAGTACTATCACCAACAAAAAAAAATATACATAGAAAATATAGGCGACGATACTTTTTTTGTAACCACAAAGGGTACAAAATTAAACCCAAAATATGTGTACAATTTTGTAAATAAGTATTTGGGGCAGGTAACAACAATTAGTAAAAAAAGCCCTCACATTTTACGGCATAGTTTTGCAACACATTTAATGAACAATGGGGCAGATCTTAATGCAGTAAAAGAGCTGCTAGGCCATAGCAATTTGGCGGCTACCCAAATTTATACACACAATAATATTGAAAAATTAAAAGATGTGTATAAAAAAGCACATCCTAAAGCTTAACAAAATAAATTTTGAAATAGCACTAATTGTAAGTAAATTAGTGTTTCAAATTAGCAAACCTCCTTTTTAATAAGTGCCTATGTAGTAAAAATTTTACCTTTTAATTTTTTTATTATTTCACCCCTTAAAAAAAAGGATATGAACGTAAACATTCACAAAGTGCATTTTGATGCAGATGCTAAATTGATTGAGCACATTGAAACTAAATGTGCAAAAATTAACCAATTTCACGATAAAATTACAAAGGTAGATGTGTATTTAAAGCTAGATAATATTGTGCATACAATAAAAGATAAAGTAGCAGAAATTAAAGTACTTATACCTGGGCACGAATTATTTGTGAAACATTCATCAAAAAGTTTTGAAGAAAGTTTTGATGCAGCTCTTGATGCTGTTATAACACAAATTAAAAAGAAAAAAGAAAAATTAGCAGCTTAAAATAATATGTATTTTTTAATGACCCACTTTTAC